>NZ_CP056123.1:4200000-4500000 GCF_018219155.1 Moritella sp. 24
AAATCGCATTACGTCAAGATGACGATGTGCTTGATACTTGGTTCTCATCTGCGCTTTGGACATTCTCAACGCAAGGCTGGCCACAGCAAACGCAAGATCTTAAAGTGTTCCACCCAAGTGATGTACTGGTAACAGGTTTCGACATCATCTTCTTCTGGGTTGCACGTATGATCATGATGACGATGCACTTCATCAAAGATGAAAACGGCAAGCCACAAGTACCCTTTAAAACTGTTTATGTAACAGGTTTAGTACGTGATGAAGCTGGCGATAAAATGTCAAAATCAAAAGGTAACGTACTTGATCCACTAGACATGATCGACGGTATCGACCTTGAGTCACTAGTAGAAAAACGTACTGGTAACATGATGCAGCCACAACTTGCTAAGAAAATTGAAAAAGCAACGCGTAAAGAATTCGAAGGCGGCATTGAAGCTCACGGTACTGACGCATTACGTTTCACATTAGCAGCAATGGCATCGACTGGTCGTGACATTAACTGGGACATGAAACGTCTTGATGGTTACCGTAACTTCTGTAACAAACTATGGAACGCAAGCCGTTACGTATTGATGAACACGGAAGAGCATGATTGTGGCCAAAATGGCGGCGACATGGAATTCAGTCTTGCAGATCGTTGGATCCAAGGCCAATTCCAGGAATCAATCAAAGCTTACCGTGAAGCAGTTGATACTTACCGTCTTGATCTTGCAGCAAACATCGCTTACGAATTCACATGGAACCAGTTCTGCGATTGGTACTTAGAATTAACTAAGCCAGTATTTGCACAAGGTACTGAAGCACAACTACGTGGTACACGTCATACACTAGTAACGATTCTTGAAGAGTTACAACGTTTGATGCACCCTATCATGCCATTCATCACTGAAGAGATTTGGCAGCGTGTTGCGCCACTTGCAGGTAAGCACACTGAAGGTGCGACAATCATGCTACAGGCTTTCCCTGAGTACGATGCAGCTAAAGTTGATGCACAATCAATGCAAGATCTAGAATGGGTTAAGCAATTCATTATTGCTATCCGTAACATTCGTGGCGAAATGGACATCAGTCCAAGCAAGCCAATCTCAATCTTGTTGAAAAACGTAGGCACTGAAGAGCAACGTCGTCTAGACGAAAATCAACAGTTCTTAAGCTCACTAGCAAAACTAGAAGCTATCACTATCCTTAGCGATAATGAAGAAGCGCCAATCTCAGCAACATCACTATTAGGCGACATGGAAATCTTAATTCCAATGGCTGGTCTAATTGATAAAGATGCTGAAATTGCACGTATCAACAAGCAAATGGAAAAAGTACAAAAAGACTTAGACCGTGTTTCAGGTAAGCTAAACAATGAGAAATTCGTTGGTAAAGCACCAGAAGCCGTTATCGCGAAAGAACGTGAGAAACAAGCGGAATTTGAAAGTACGATTGCTAAATTTAAAGCACAAAAAGCACGAATTGAATCGATCTAATCGTTAAAATCGTACTTACCTACAAAGGGAAGGTTGAGCAATCAACCTTCCCTTTGTTGTTTTCAAACACCACTAAATACTAAATCAACGTCACAATTACCCATTCCTTTCTAGTAAAAACATTCCCATCTACAAGTATACGATGTAACATATTTGTTAAAAAATAATGCGTTGTAGTTATGGAGAGCGACACCGCTTAGCGACGGACTATAAATGTCAACACCAAGGAATGGAGTGATAGATTATGGACAATAAAGATCCTCTGAATCACGTATTAATTACAGCGATTCAGCACTTACCTATTGGTATTTTTTGGAAAGACATCGAAGGTCAATATCTTGGTTGCAATAAACACTGCCTAGCGCTATTTGATCTTCCTTCTGAAGAATTTATTATCGGTAAAACCGACGCTCAACTCGAGCCTGCATTTAAACAAAAAGTACTCCCCAACGAAGTACTCTATCAAACAGATCAAGAAGCACTAAAACATGGCCGCAGCGTAATAGCTAAAACCATGACGATGGAAACTATCTACGGTGAGGGACAATTTGAAATAACAAAGATCCCATTAAAAAACCGCGCAGGCCAGATCGTGGGTTTATTAGGTATTGCAGTTGATGTATCAAGTAAATTTCGCTCTGAACAAAAACTTCAAGAAAAAACCGCATTGCTTAACTCTATTTTTGACGCGCTGCCCGACTTCGTTATCTACAAAGATATGCAAGGAAGAATTGTCGAATGTAACCGCGCAGCATTAAAGCTCGCAAAAAAGAAAAAGTCAGACGTGATTGGCAAAACAATAGAGCAGGTATTACCAGAATCAACAGCCAAAGTCAGTTTAGGCTATGATACTCAGCTCAAAGAAAATTACAAAAGTGCCAATTATAAAATGGAATTTAGTCTTGCAGGCCGAGATGTATACGTGGATGTACACAAACACCCAGTGATCCAAAATGATAAGCTTGTCGGTACAGTCAGTATATCTCGAGACATTAAAGAACGTCGTATCACACTACAAAAAATAGATACCTTAACCAAACAAGATCAACTCACTAATCTGTTCAATCGCACCACCTTCCTACAAAAACTCGACAATATAGCCCCTAATTCTGAGTGGGGTATGTTGCTCATCGACATCAAAAAACTAGGACATATCAACAGCCATCACGGCACTGATATTGGCGACCAAGTATTATTCTATGTGAGCGAAGTAATTAAAAAAATTGCGCCTAAAAATGCGTGCTTAGCTCGAATTCAAGGTGATCGCTTTGCCATCCTAAGTAATACAGTGGGTTCGACCCAACAACTTAATAGTTTATGTAGTGCCTTAGCAAATAAACTCAACAAGCAAATAGCCATACAAGGACGTGTTATTGATCTCGTCATCTGCATTGGTGCCGCAAATTATCCTTATAGCATTCAAAATACCAAGCAGTTATTGACCTGTAGTGAACAAGCCTTAATTCGAGCACGCAAACAACCAGAACAAAGTTATAGCTTGTTTGACCCCGTTTTAGAAGCACGCTCTGAAGCGGAGCGACGCCTTATCGAAGACCTAAAAGTCGCCATAAAAAACAAAAATATAGATCTCTACTATCAACCTATTATCGACAGTAAAACAAAAGCAGTATTAGGCGTTGAAGCCCTTGCTCGCTGGCATCATCCAGAAAAAGGACTGATCATGCCGATAAAATTTATTGCGCTTGCCGAAAAAAATAATTTAATCGGTCAACTCGGCGATGTTGTATTAGAAAAGGCCTGCCAGCAATTAGCGTTATGGCGTAAAGATAATCTCGATATTTTTATTGCAGTCAATCTGTCACCAATCCAGTTCAACGATCCCCAACTGGTCAGTAAAATAAAACATTACATTGAATACTATAATATCCCCGCACAACGACTCGAGTTAGAAGTCACAGAAAGCGCACTCATGGAATCAAACCGTACAGCAGAGCATATGCTTGAAGAGCTCATTAAACTTGGCATTCGCTTGTCTATTGATGATTTTGGGACAGGGTATTGTTCACTCTCTTATTTAAAAAATATGCCTGCACACAAACTTAAGATTGATAAATCATTTGTAGATGAACTTGAATTAGATAAAACAACGACTGCGATTACACGTTCAGTGATCAGTCTAGCAAGGGAGTTAAATATTACGGTAACAGCAGAAGGAATTGAAGAGCAATCACAAATGAAATGGCTACAGGAGCAGCAATGCGATCAGCTTCAAGGGTATTTATTTAGTCGCCCGTTACCGAGCGACAAATTTTGTCTATGGTATAAAAAACATTATGCCACACACAATAATATGACTTATCTGCAACAGACAGAGACAAGGTTATCTATGCCAGTACTATGATGCCAGTACTATGATGTAAGTACATAATGTAAGTACATAATGTAAGTACATAATGTAAGTACTATGATGCGTCTTCTTCGAAGTAAGTACCCCAACCGTCATAAGTCACGTCTTGTTCGATAGACATTTTAAGTAGTGCTTCAATGTCACGCGTGATTGTATCAATATCAAGTTCTGTTTCAACAACACAATCAAACGCAAATACTGTTTGCCCATCTTCAAGTTCAACTTCTTCTGGATCTGATACATCATAGCCCAATTTGAACGCAGCAATCGCGGCTTTCTCTAATTGTGCAAAATCATCACCTGCAAAGTGGTGCTCAATTGAATATACGGCATCAGGATCACTGCCATCTTCTAATAAGTTATCAATGATCTCTTCAGCTTCTACTTTCAGCTCGGCAAATTCTTTTTCAAAATCCACTAGGTTAATCTCTTTAGTTATGATGATTGAAGAATACTCTGGTTTTAATCATCATGCCATTAAATTTTACCCAAAAAAAATGCCAAACATAAAGTTTGGCATGAACAGATAAACAGAAAAATTAAGGCGTAAAGACCACTTTAACTGTGCTATCTACTTCTGAAGAGTCGATATAAGCAATGGCATTAGCACGTGACGCCACTTGGCTTTTAATCAATGCTGATGAACCAATCGTTTTTGGTGGCTTACCTTTACCGGTAAACACTAAACGAGACCAATAAGCTTGTAACTGAGAATCGCTTTTACCAGTCACGCCCGCGTGAAATTCACCACGAATGTCACTGCCAGCCGCTTGTTCAATCACTTCGGCTTTAGCACCGTTAGGTAATTTTTTAGATTTACCTAAATATAATTTAGATACTTGTGCTTTTGACAATGTATCTGGACCTGTCGGGTTAGCAATAACCACAACACCAGCCTGTGCCACACCCGAGATTAATGCTGCTGTTAAGGCAACTTTAGCTAATAATTTCATCAAAGTTCTCCTTAAAATACTGCATCAAATGAAACGGTGTAAACGATAGTGTCATCATACGTCTCACTACCATGAGAAGGTAATGCACCATGAGTGTCACCAAAATCAGTAGCATACGTCACATCTAATTTCAGCGACAAATTAGAGCTGATATCATAACGACTACCTACACTATAAGTTGTACGTTCCCAGTTAAATGCACTCGAACCAACAAGGTTAGGGTAATCATCAACTGCAGTTGGTGCTCTTTCATCATTATCAGTTGTTTCTAGGAATGAATAATTCACATAAGGGGTAAACGCATTAATACGGTATCCTAATGTAATGTATCCAGATTTAGTATCCGAATATTTCCCTTCCACTTTCGAAATCGTATATTCAGAAATAGCTAGAAATGAGCCATTGTCATAACTAATACCGACGCCAGCAAATTGCGCTTTTTCATTATCAAACTTCTCAAAAGGCTGTGCTGGCACATCTGGAATCGCGACATCACCCGACTCAAGTTCGCTCTGGAAATAAGTACCACGGAATACCCACTCTTCATAAGAAAGCGTTGCAGACATACCTATGGTATTTTTGAACTTAACATCAACACCTAACGGGTTATCTTCTGCATCATCAACATCATGACCATAACTCGCCTGTAATGATAAACTTGCATCACCTAGGTCAGTATCATAAATGATATCAATACCATCATATGAACTTACTGGAACAATAGAGTAAACATCTGCAGGAGGGTTAGCCCAAGGTTGTGCATAGCCAACTTCAAGATAATCAGAATACATATACAGAGGCACACGTAAGCGACCGATACGCGTAGTAAAACCATTATCGAAGTCATGGCTTAAAAAAGCCCACTCCATCTCAGGCGTCCAATCATCGGCACCACGAGAAACTAATTGAGCAACAATTTGCGTTTGTTCTGTTAATGCAAATGTACCTTGCAGGCCAAGCTTACTACCTAATGAAAAATCCGGATCCGAAGTATAACCTTCAACACCAGGACGGTTACCATAACCAGCGTCATTATTTGCAACACCCATTTGGCCAGTGAAGAAACCATTAATAGACATACGATCAGATAGCGAATCATAAGAGCTCGCTTCTTGTAACATCGCAAGTTCTTGTTCGAGCTGGGCAAGACGTTGTGCATCCGTTGTTGCTGCGACAGCAAACTGTGAAGCACAGGCAACAGCCAGCGGTAGCATGATAAATGCTTTTTTCATCAAAACTCTCCTTGTATTAAAAATTTCATCCGTGTTGAATTTCTCAGTAAGTCGTCATACGACATATATATTGATTATCAATCAATCGGTTCGTTAGTATGATGGAATTTTTCATGCTCATGTTCTTTATTTTTGCGATCTAGTTCACAACGAGACGACTTGTTACATAAATGTAAGGAATTAGGTTGAACTTATTGTAATTTACTTCTAAACGCTAGCATTTAGCTGCATCAATAGAAATACCACCAACGTGATAAACCAACAAACTGATAACATCTGAGTAATTAGTGATAAAAGAAAAATATAAAATAAAAATGCCGCGCTAAAAGCACGGCATTTTTATTTAAAGAGGCATTGATGAGGATATTAAGGTCTAAACACGACTTTCACTGAACCATCAACATCAGCTTCATCAATATAACCAATCGCAGCCCTATTCGCCGCTACTTGGTTTTTAATTAATGATGCTGAACCTAATGTTTTAGGTGGCTTGCCTTTACCAGTAAAAACAAGACGCGACCAATATGCTTGTAATTGAGACTCTGTCTTACCAGTTACTGCAGCATGAAAGGCTTGGCGTTCTGCACTGCCATTTGCACGTTCTAATACACTGACTTTTTCACCATTCGGTAATTTTTTAGATTTACCTAAATACAGTTTTGCAACCTGAGATTTAGATAGTGCATCAGGTCCATCTGGATTAACAACAACAACGAATCCTGCTTGCGCAACACCAGAAAATAACGCTGTAGTTAATACGATTTTAGCTAATAATTTCACTTTTACTTTCCTTAAAATACAGCGTCAAAAGATATTGTGTAAACAACGGTGTCATCAAATTCTTGTGTATTCTCATACGTACTAGGATCAATATTTGATGTTAAAGCACCTGTAGTACCATCGAAATCACCCGCATAAGTCACGTCTAATTTAAGCGCCAAGTTATGATTAATATCATAACGTGTACCTACACTATAAGTTGTACGTTGCCAATTAAGTAAAGCCATGTCTGGAGCACTACCAGCACGCATCTCATCATCCGTTGTTTTTAAATAAGAATAACTAACATAAGGAGTAAACGCTTCAACACGATAGCCTAAGGTAATGTAAGCAGATTCAGTATCCGCATATGCACCTTCAACTTTTGAAACTGTGTATTCTGAAATCGCAAGGAATGAGCCGTTATCGTAACTTACACCACCACCAAAGAACTGCCCTTTCTCATTTTCAAATGCACCAAGTGCTGGTAAACCCGTATGAACTGAGCTTAAATCAGTTTGGAAATAAGTACCACGGAATACCCAATCTTCGTAACTTAACGTCGCAGATACACCTGTGATATCTTTAAAGTCGACATCCTTTCCTACAGAGTTGTCTTCGCCTGATGAGCTGTCATTACCATAGCTTGCTTGAAGCGCCAGTGTTGCATCACCCAAATCATGCTGATAAGTCACATCAACACCGTTAAATGATGTGATTGGTGCAATCGTATAAACGTCTGCAGGCGGTGTTGCCCAAGGTTGTGCATAGCCTACTTCTAAAAAGTCAGAGTACATGTACAGCGGTAGACGTAAACGACCTACGCGCGCAACAAAACCATTATCAAAATCATGACTTAAAAAAGCCCATTCCATTTCTGGCGTCCAACCGTCTGAACCACGACCTACAATTTGAGCAACCACTTGAGTTTGATCTGTGATCGCAAACGTACCTTGTAAACCAAGTTTACTGCCATCACCAAAGTTGGGATTCTTAGTCGCATTATCAAAACCAGCATCATTATTCGCGACAACCATTTTACCGGTAAAGAAACCATTAATTGTCATGCGATCAGCTAACGTATCATATGCACTTTGCTCTTGTAACATAGCAAGCTCTTGTTCAACTTGCGCTAGGCGCTCTGCATCCGTTGCTGCATGAGCAAATTGCGTTGCACAAACTACAGCAAGTGGTAACAACGTAAATACTTTTTTCATCCATCTATCCTAGGTATTTAATTAATACGAATGCCCTGCTTATCGCTTATGTATAAAAATACATAAATATGAGTAAAGCCATTCCAAACAATAACTTATACTAACACACCAAGGATAATTAAACGAAATGACACAGGCTTACAAAATTGCCGAGTAATCACACTAAAATCATTTTATACGGCTATAAAGCAAACAAGTGAGGAACAGCAATACCGTGAGAATAGGCATAAGAGATTAACCAAAAATAAATGATTTTTAATTCTAGTGTGACAGGAAAAATATTTAAATGAGGGAAATGATGATATGGGAAGTAAATAAGAGCCGACAACAAAAATCATGACTCATATTTATAACCTAATTTGTGTTCAATAACTAAGGTCGATAAGCAACCTTCACGCGGTCATCCACTAGGGACTCGTCAATATAAGCAATCGCATTCGATTTACTCGCGACTAACGATAATATCAACTCAGGCGTCCTCACTGTATGAGGTGGTTTACCTTTACCGGTAAAGATCAATCGAGACCAATATGCCTGTAATTGTGCCGCACTTTTATGCGTCACTTTAGCGTGGAATTCAGTTCTAATAGCATCACCATCCGTCATCTCGATGATGTATGCCTTACCCAACTCTGGAAGATACTTACTCTTACCTAAGTACAATTTCTTAACTTGAGACTGTGATAAATGATCAGGTCCAAGCGGATTCACAATAACAACAACATCTGCCTTTACCGTCCAAGAAAATAACAACAGTAAAAAGACACTTTTTAACAGCGGTTTCATAATTCTCTCCCTAAAACACCATGTTTAACGATGCGGTATAAACCATGGTATCGTCTTCGATTACGTTGGATGCTCCAGTATAAGCATTATCAAGACTCGTAACGATATTACCGCTTAAGCCACCTGTCGCGCCTGAATCACCAAAGTCGCCAGAGTAAGTAAGATCAAACTTTAGCGCCATATTGGCATTAATATCATAACGAAGGCCTGCGCTATAAGTTGATCGCTGAGCATCAAATGCAATTTGATTAACAAGGTTTAATGCACGTTCATCATCATCCGTCGTTTCCATCATTGCATACGTAACATATGGCGTAATTCGACCAAATCGATAGGCCGCAGAAATATACGCCGAATTAACATCCTGCCAATTTCCTTCTGCACTCGTTGCAACATCTGGACCTCCGCCATCCACTTCAGATTTAGTCCATTCTGCAACAACAAGTAAATCACCATCATCATAGCTAGCGCCAAGTCCAATAAAGCGCGCATCAGAGTCATTAAAGTCCACTAATGGAATACCTGTACCAGGCACATGTGCTTGCTCTGAGTTTAATGTTGTCATGACATAACTCGCACGAACACTGAAGCTGTTGTAACTGAAAGTACTTGCTAGACCTATCACATCATCATATTCAACATCAGTACCAAAATCCGTTTCTTCGTTCGGATCAGACCCTACACCTGTGTATGCCTGAAATTGCCATTCTGCTTCATCAAATAAAACCGTATAGACAAAATCAACACCTTCGTACGAACTAACAGGCACGACAGCATAAACTTCTTCAGGTGGGCGTAACCAAGGCTGAGCAAAGTTAATCTCTAAATAATCAGAGTACATGTATAAAGGCACGCGTAAACGCCCTGCACGTACTGTTAAATCATTATCGAATGTATGACTGATAAAAGCCCATTCCATCTCTGGACGCCAGTGCTGCTCCGCGCGTGAAACAAGTTGTGCTACAAGAAATGTGCTGTCTGTAACTTCAAATGAGGCTTGTAAGCCCACTTTCGTTTCAGGCACATAATCAAGGGTTTTATCATATCCAGCATAGCCAGAATCGTTCGACGCCATTCCTGCACTTAAAGTGAAAAAACCATTAACCGTTACATTATTCATACGGTTACTTTCAGCTTGCTGCTCTTCAAGTACAGCAACTTGTTCTTCAAGTAATTGCACACGGCGAGACTCTTCAGCTAAAGCATAATTAGAGAATAACGCGGCAGAAATACAGGCTGCTAACGATAGTTTGGTGGTGGGGGTTGATGAAAGGGTTGATCTAATACTTGATACAAAATTTGATCCATCAATAGCAATTTGCTTGCTCATAAAATTTCTCTCCTTAGAAATTTCGTGTAGCAAGCAAATTGTCGTTACTTACTACACACTAAATTGATTTGTTGCTTGTCTTAATTGTTGTGTAGCAACTTCAATCGCTTGTGTGATCTCATCAAGTACGACGGTATCTTGAGATACTTGTGTTGCTATCGAGTGAGTTTCATCGATATAACCATGTATCAACTTCGTTGTTTGCGCTTGTTCTTCCGTAGCAGATGCAATTTGCTCATTCACTACGTTAATCGCTTCAACTTTACCTGAAATACTTGTTAAAGAATCACCCGCACTCGATGATTGCTCTACGCCCATATCCGCTTTACTCATCCCACGTTGCATCGCTTCCACAGCACCTCGTGAAGCACGTTGCAATTCTTCCAACACTTGTTGAATTTCTTGAGTTGAGTCTTGTGTGCGAGATGCTAAAGTCCGTACTTCGTCGGCAACTACAGCAAAACCTCGTCCTTGTTCGCCCGCACGCGCCGCTTCAATGGCTGCATTTAATGCTAACAGATTGGTCTGATCCGCGATACCACGGATGGTGTCTAGGATGACACCTACATTGCTAGTATGAGAGTCTAATTCATCGATAACTTTTGATGCTGTTTTTACCTCTGCAGCCAGTTCGTGTATGGCTTCAATCGTCTTCTCGACAACCACTGTTCCAGTCTCTGCTTCTCGGTTTGCACTGCTCGCTTCTGCTGAAGCATTAGATGCATAATCAGCAATATGTCTGACCGTCTCAAACATCTCATTCATTGAGCGAGAAACTTGATCTATCGATTGGCTTTGCTCTTGGATTCGTGATTTAGATGTGCAGCTTGATGTCGCTAATTGTGTCGATACTTGCGATAACGAGTCGATTGAATTAATCGTTTCGGTGATGCTGCCATGTAATTTATTTAAGAACTGATTAAACCAATGAACAAGGTCACCGACTTCATCGTTATTTGCATAGTCAATGCGAACGGTCAGATCACCATCACCTTGCGCGATCTCTTTTAATGAATCAGAGACTTTACGAATACTGCCAGTGATAGATACCGTTAACCAATAGCAAACCGCTAGCACTAAAATAATCACGCCAACACCTAACATAACGCCTTTATTACGACTTTGATCAGAGCGCTCTAATGACGTATCAATCAAGGCTGTAAAATCTGTTTGGCTATCTTGTTTAAATTTACCCAGCGCGGCCAATAACTTTTCTAATTTAACACTATTTTTCTCGGCTAACGCAGCTAAATTATCCATAGAAATAGTCCCATTAATCAGACCATTAGCTAGGTATTTAGCTGAGTTGTAATATTCTTTAGCTTCCGCTTTGATTAAGAGTAACTCATTACGTTTTTCAGGATGAATTGAATTAATTAAATCTAATTGAGTAATCAGATCTGCATAAACATCATCTGCACTTAACAGCATATCTTCATCACCAATCGTCACCGATGTTTCGATCGCCTGTGTTAACTCTGCGATTTTACTGTTACTGATCGTCGCTGCTTCAAGTACTGGATAATAAATAGCAGACAGTTTTGACAAGCTATCTTTGTTTTCTTTTACGACAAGAATGTTCGCAAAAAGAAACGTTAAAAAGCTCACGACAACAACCGCCGAAAGAATACCGATCTTATGCTTGATTTTTAGTTGGGTTGATAATCCCATTTAATACCTCTATAGCGTTTACAAGTTAGTTTGATGATGTCATATACAATATCAATTACGTCCCTTTGATCTAACTTATAGATCGGGCAATATCCTTAAAATCTCTAATACCTTATCGACCTTAAAACAAAAATCATGACTACTTTGTGTATATTAATTTTATTAAATCGTTAGCATTAGAATATCTATACTACCTCAATAGATTGACCCAAACGAGAGACATTAATTAATAAGTAACCACTCCCTTACAATTCATACAAAAAAAAAGCTTATTATATAAATCATAATAAGCTTTATCATTTTTTGAATTTAAATCAATACGTTAACATTGAGGCACTAATAACAGCGCCGCTTCAACAACTTCAACGCCTGCGCCTTTCTTATGCCCTTGCTCACTTAAGTGACGTTTCCATGCACGTGCACCCGGTTGACCAAGGAATAGACCCAGCATGTGGCGGTAAATATGCGTTAAACTGCCACCGTTACGGATATGATTTTCAATATACGGTAACATCATCAGCGCATAATCATGGCGACTATGTATTGATTTCTCACCACCGTAAACTTGCTCATCAATTTGACTCAGTAAATAAGGGTTATGATAAGCTTCACGTCCCATCATCACGCCATCAACATGAGTTAGATGCAATTGCGTCTCTTCTAGCGTTTTAACACCACCGTTAATCGCAATAAACAATTCTGGATACGCTTTTTTAATATCATAAACACGTTGATAGTTAAGCTCAGGGATCTCGCGATTCTCCTTTGGACTTAAACCACTTAACCATGCTTTACGCGCATGTAAGGTAAAGTCATTACAACCTGTTGCTGCAACTGTTTCGATGAACTCCTGTAAAAACTCATACGAGTCTTGCTCATCAATGCCAATACGGGTTTTAACTGTCACCGGAATATCGACAACATCTTGCATCGCTTTCACACAATCAGCCACCAGCGTCGGTTCAGCCATTAAACAAGCACCAAATTTACCGCTTTGTACGCGGTCTGATGGGCAACCAACGTTAAGGTTAATTTCATCATAGCCACGCTCTTGCGCTAACTTAGCACTCTTCGCAAGATCGAGTGGATTACTACCACCTAGCTGCAAAGAAACGGGATGCTCTTCTTCATTGTAAGCAAGGTAGTCACCTCGACCATGAATGATCGCACCAGTTGTCACCATCTCGGTATACAACAAGGTGTTTTTGCTTAATAAACGATGGAAGTAACGGCAATGACGATCTGTCCAATCCAACATTGGGGCAATCGAAAAACGCCCAGGGGCATGAACACTGGTGGTAACTGGCTTAGTCATTGCTTGAATATCTCTTATCTGGATGCGCTGTTGCGCTAAATGTCGTTAGCTTGCTTTTAAATTCGTGCAGAAGTGTGGTTACAACGACGAAAAACAAGGTGGCGATCATACACGTTGAGCGCTGTACTTTCAAAAATAAAGATCTTGAGGTCATCGAGCAATGACGACCAAGTAAAAAAGCAATCCCAGTAAGGGAGCAAGAAATAATGAATTAAAGGCTATACATCACTCATTTTTAGCCTGCAACGCATGGCCATAAATATCCACGATAAAGTCCAGAAACGCTTTAACCTTAGGTATTTTGGCACGATGCCTCGGATACAAAGCGTATATATCAACAGCCTCCATCCCCCAGTCAGGAAGGATATTAACTAGCTGTCCAGTCGCGATCTCTTCACGACTCATATAATCAGGTAACACCGCAATGCCTAAACCATCAAGAAGAGATTGCTTAAGAATGGCAAAGTCATCCACTAATAATCGCGGTTTACAATTTACAGTAAAGCGCTCTCCTGCTGTCGACACTAAATGTAATTTTGGATCGTTGTTAGTTGGGTTCATCACCAATAATTGATGATCTAATAATTCAGCTATCGTTTGTGGCTTTCCATACTTTTCAAGATAGGCCGCACTCGCAAATAACTGTCGAGCCGCAGAACCCAGTTTCTTTGCTATCAATGTTGAGTCTTCCAATTGACCAATACGGATCACAACATCAAAGCCCTCTTCGATAAAATCAACGCGTCGGTTCACTAAGTTAAGCTGTACATTTAGCTCTGGGTATTGATGCATAAAAGTCGCGAGGGCCGGTCGCAATATCTGTTGCCCAGACGAGATTGAAGCACCGATTTTCAATTCACCTTTATAGCTATCCATTAATTCAGATACACATGCGGTCGCTAAATCTAATTCTTCATGAACACGCTTACAGTGTACTAAGTAACGACAACCCGCTTCAGTTAAATGTTGTGACCGCGTTGAGCGCTCTAGCAAGGTTATATTCAACTGTTGCTCTAAACGCGAGACTTTGCGACTTACATTCGCTTTGGGTATACCAAGTCGCTCCGCTGCAAGGGTAAAACTTCCCGTTTCCACTACTGCTAAAAAAACCATCATGTCATTTAAATCATGTTCCATAATATCAACGCCCCATCCATTGTTGTTGTATATGAAATTATCATATCAATTAAAGCCCATTTATCAAACAAGCTCTACATCCTATTATTACTACCAACAAAGCGAATACAACTCACAACGCAACTGCTGGAGAAGAATATGCAAATACTAAGTAAAAAATCATTACCGTTAGGCGGCTTTGCTGGTTTAACTGAACGTCGATTAATCACAGACCGACGTGTATTTGGTAGTCATAAAGCAGCAAACACATTCAATGGATTAGGTAACTTTGTTTATCTCGCTGATGCGCAATTTAATCCGCGTGGTCAAACCCACATGCACCCACATAAAGAAATTGATGTTATCTCAATCATGATGAACGGCCGCATTAGCCACGAAGGTTCATTAGAGCACGGGCAAAGCTTAAACGCTGGTGAAGCACAAGTGCAGCGTGCCGGTGGTGAAGGCTTCACACATAACGAAGTTAATCCAGATAATAACAAAAACCGCATGCTGCAATTATGGGTACTACCAGACGAATCAGGTCAACCTGCTGGATATAAGCATTACAGTATAAAAGCGAACGGAAGCACGCGTATCTACGGCGGAAAGAAAAACCAATCAGCAACTTTCGACAGTAAAACATACATCGATATTGTGCGCTTAGCGGCAGGTGACAGTATTACATTTGATAATGAAACATTAGCCTATGTCAGCCACGGAGCTGCTGAATTTACAGATGAAAACAGTACCTTTGCAGCCGAAGATGGCGATTTGATCCGCAGTTATAAAACAGAGATCACCACAACAAGTAATGCCGAAATTGTTGTCGTCAGTAAATAGCAGGTACAACAACACTCATACCAACAAATTAAAACCACAGTAAATGGAGATTACGATGAATAAATTTGCAGAAACATTAACGATTGATAATGCTGTACTCGCAATGATAGACCACCAAACAGGGCTGCTGGTGAGCTGTCGAGACCAAGACCCACACTTGATGACGGAAAACATTAAAGGCTTGTGTGCGATGGCCAAAACAGTAGGGATGCCTACAGTCACGACAGCAAGTATGCCCGACGGCCCCAACGGACCTATAATGCCTGAGATCACTGATATTTTAGGGCATGACATAATAGAACGTGCAGGTGAAATTAATGCTTGGAAAAGCCCTGCGTTTAAACAAGCTATCGAAGCAACAGGCCGTAAAAAAATCATCATGGCAGGTATTGTGACCGATGTGTGTTTAATGTTCCCCGCTATCTCTGCCGTAGCCGAAGGGTATGACGTATACGCGGTTGTTGATGCCTCTGGTACATGGAACAAATCCGTAGCCGACGCATCGATTCACCGCATGACTCAAGCAGGTGTAAAGGTAGCAACATGGGCATCGGTTCTAGCTGAGGTGATGGATGACTGGCGTAGTGAGAAAGGCATGGAATTAGGTGGCATTTTAGGTCAGCACACCACATATCGCTGGGTATACAACAGCTTTTTACAAGCAAACCAACCTCAGGGTTAATCACCATTAATTATGTGAGCACCGATTGAGCCAGATATTGAATACGGTGCTCAACTTATTATCACTATAAGGAACATAAAATGAGCGTACCGAGCAAACATCTAATCGCATGCATCAACTATATTACCCTCGTCCCCTTGGTATATTTTATTCCTGAATGGGTAAACCCTTATTTACCCGCGAATAAACTGTTACAGGTAGCCATTGATGTCGCCATTATTGTTCCTATCATTACTTATATTGTTATGCCAATGACGATGAAACGATTACACAAACTCAGTAACTAATTGAATGACGGCTAATTTATTTGTCGTATCCCCCTTAAGTGCTAACTTACATATAATTAACATAACGTTACAACATCATAACGAGAGATAATCGCCTATTAATAAACAACACAACTATAAAATTATCATCGCTCATTTATCAATACACAGCTCAATCCAATAAAACACATCAATAACCACTATAAAATGTGCCTGCTTGCCTATTTTTAACGTAATGTGATGAGAAAAGCGCTTCTAATGTGTTAGCATTATCCTTTCTCAGCTATTTGAATGATCCCTATGACAGATTCAGCGAACAATTTACTTTACAGAGCACAACAGCTTTGTATTACCCGTGCGGTTCGCTTCACCCCAATTAGGCAGCAGATTTTTCTCTTAATGGCACAGCACAACGCCATGATCAGCGCTTACGATCTACTTGCTCAGCTACAACTGCTAGAGCCAAACGCAAAACCCCCTACTGTTTATCGCGCCCTCGATTTTCTCCTCGAAGAAGGTTTTATCCATAAAATCGAATCAAGTAACGCGTTTATTTTATGCCCGCACTTTGGTGAAAAACACCCTTCACAACTACTCTTGTGTAAGAGCTGTGGCGCGGTGATTGAATTGCATAACGCAGAAATAGAAGAGTTACTACAATCACTTGCCGATAAGCATGGTTTTGCAATTACGACTAAGACTGTCGAAGCACACGGTATCTGTGCTGGTTGTCGCGAATAACTTTAATTTCAGGAATAACTAACTATGCGTGTTGAGTTTATCAATCCATTTATCGCGTCTTTACTAAATGTATTAAATACCATGGCACAAGTCGAATTAGCGCCAGGCAAACCAAGATTAAAAAAAGATGATAAAGCCAAAGGTGATATATCAGGAATAATGGGGATGATGTCTACCCAAGCGAAGGGATCGTTTGCATTAACATTTGATGAACCATTAGCCTTAGCCATTATGCATAATATGTTAGGTGAAAAACCAGCCAAGATTGATGCTGAAGTCATTGATATGGTAGGTGAAATAACTAACATGGTAACCGGCGGTGCAAAGCGTATCTTAGCAGATAAAGGCTTTGATTTTGATATGTCGACACCTATTGTCGTATCAGGTAAAGGGCATACTGTGACGCATAAATCAGAAGGGCCTAAGTTATTACTCCCACTGACAAGCAAGTTCGGTAATGCGTGTATCGAAATATGTTTCGATAACTAATCAAATTATAAATACCAGATACTAAAAAGCCAATCTCAATGAGATTGGCTTTTTTATTGGACTTAATTTTTACTTAATAAGTTAAGTAAGAATTATAGGCCTTTAGCATTTTTGCTTAGGTATTTAGCAACGCCTTCTGGAGATGCGTCCATTGCTTCTTTACCTTCTTCCCATTGTGCAGGACAAACTTCACCGTTTTTCTCGTGGAAGTTTAATGCATCAACCATACGTAGCATTTCGTCGATGTTACGGCCTAATGGAAGGTCGTTAACAACTTGGTGACGAACAACACCGTTTGTGTCGATTAGGAAAGAACCACGGAAAGCAACACCAGCTTCTGGATGCTCAACGTCGTATGCTTTACAGATTTCGTGCTTAACGTCAGCTACTAGTGGGTATTTAACTGGACCGATACCGCCATCTTCGATAGCAGTGTTACGCCATGCGTTGTGGCTGAATTGTGAATCGATTGAAACACCAATTACTTCAACGCCGCGCTTTTGGAATTCTTCTAGACGGTGATCAAAAGCGATTAGCTCTGATGGGCAAACGAATGTGAAATCAAGTGGGTAGAAAAATACAACAGCTGATTTACCTTTAGTGAATTCAGCAAAGTTAAAGCTATCAACGATTTCGCCGTTACCTAGTACTGCTGCAGCTGTAAAATCAGGTGCTTGACGTCCTACTAAAACCATTTTAATCTCCTAAAATTAATTAAATATCCGCTTATTTACGGCGTAATTTTCACATTAAACATAATCTTAAACCAATAGTTTGACTCAATCGTCTTAATAGGTGAAAGCTATCAAACTATCAATTATCATAAGGTAATCATTATTAAAACATAGCGTATCAACCATAGCACTAGGTTTTATACTTGTCATCTTACCGCATAATCTTTTCTAAATTACTGTGATAGTAGCAGTGCTAAATGTTGAAAGTATGACAGTGGTATACAATTATAATCCGCGTTGCCATTCTTTACGTAAATGGCTTTGTTCTGGTGTTTCTATTGCACCACGAACTTGCGCTAACAATTGTGCTTTATCTTGCCCTAATGTTCCTTTCAAAGACAAGTAGTTGGACGCATGGTCAGACCTGAACACCGTATTATTCAGTTCCAAATTTTCTAATAACATCTGCATTTCTAAGAATAACCCTTGCTGATCGGGTAATTGGAAACCATTCTTAAAGTTTTTAGCAAACTTGGCTTGACCTAATGGAAATGACACCACTAACGTCGATAGATAATCAGGTTGTGCTTCATTCATCAAACGAGCTGAATTTAATGCATGCTGTTCACTAAACTCTGTGCCACCCAAACCATTTAATATCATTACAGAAGTTTTAATGCCCGCACCTTTCAGTTTATACAAGGCATCAAGCTGGGAATCATAAGTTTCACCTTTTTCAACCAATGCTAGTACTTCATCATCACCACTTTCACAGCCTACATATACAATGCCAAGGCCCAAAGTACGTAATTCATAGAGTTCAGCTAATGATTTACTCTTAATATTTCGCGGTAGGCAATACGCACTGACTCTTTGCACATCAGGCATGTGTTTGCGAATCAATAATAAGATTTCCTTTAAACGCTTAAACGGTAATGTCATTGCATCACCATCGGCAAGAAAGATACGTTGATGCTTCTGACCAGTAGCAACAACACTTAAAATCTCAGATTCAATGTCTTCTATTTTCTTCGCGCGAAACTTTTTTTGTGGTTGAGTATACATGTTGCAAAAGCTACATTTATTGTAAGAACAACCATTTGCGACCTGTAAAATTAATGAACGCCATTCACTAGGCGGACGAAATACAGGTTCAACATAAGAGATAGGCATATCACAATTCCATTATTGGGGGGTCAGCATCCACTGCTAATTTTAGAGGGCTAGCAGCGTTGATATTCTTCAATACTGCTAGTTTATTCGGTAATGCTATTCGTATCTAGCGTAATCACATGACAACTATAAACGGCGTTATATTGTTACTTAAGATTGTTACGTAGGATCGTTATTAATCTTAAGGTCATAACCAGCAATGTGCGCATAATGAGTCAAGTATACTGTCGCTAACACTTTTGCTTCGCGTACATACTTATCAGCAGATTCAGGTTCTTGAACAGCTAATCGTAAAATAGAGCCGACAGTACGCGGTAAAACAACCGAGATCATTTTAACTTGCTCGCGACTAATATCATCAGAAACAATACTTTCCATTTGCTTTTGAATAACCGCAGAATGAAAATCAAGCGCAGACTGATCAATGCTTTTTAGTTCAGGCAGTGAATCAACACCAGACCAAACAGCCATATAGCCAGGTTCTTTACGATAAAACTCAGCATACGTCTCAATAACAAGCTCAATACGCTCTTCAAGTGGTAAGTCACTTGGCACTGCTGAGAAACGTTGCTGTAGCGCGTCTAAATGACGTTCAGCTAACGCACGAATAATCGATGCTTTATTTGGGAAGTAGCGATATAAAGATGTTCTGGTTAAACCCGATGCTTTGGCAATATCTGAAGGTGTTGCATTCGCAATACCAATTTCATCAAACAAGGCTGCTGCTGAATCAATAATTTGTTTTACTCTTTCAAGGCTTCTTTCCTGTCTAGGAAGATTTCTTTGTGCTGTATTATTCTCTGTCATATGCCCCTCTACTGCTGTACAAATTAAATGATCAAAAATGAGATAAATAAGCTTAATTGCAACCTTTGGTGGCTCAACATCAATTATTGTATATCAACGTAATAAACAATAATTATCAGCCCAAAATAGTCTGAAATTAAATGCATAGAGCTTTGGCTCTAGCTCATAATAGCGTAATTAATTGGCAAATTGCAGATGGAAAATGCATATTTCCCTCGCATATTGCATTTAAATTCATGACTCAGTGTTATCTATGCATATAATGCCTTGATATAACTTGATTTTCATTCTCTTTGTACATTAGTATGAAGGCATTACAGTCAACAACTTATTTAATAGATACTACTGTATTTTTATAGGTATTTAAGCCTAACTCGTTGTGTGAGTTTAGTGACCAACTCATAAGCAATGGTACCTATGTGTTCAGCAACCAATTCTGCTGGTAAACCGGCTCCCCACATAATCACTTTGTCACCCACTTGATCTTGGCATTCAGCACCTAAATCAACCGTGAGCATGTCCATAGATACACGTCCAACAATCGGGACAATACGACCATTAATTAGCACGGGTGTACCTTCTGGTGCCATGCGTGGATAACCATCACCATAACCAACCGCAACAACACCTAATCGTGTATTTTCTGGTGCACTCCAAATACCACCATAACCTGTCGTTTCACCTTTTTTAATATCATGAACAGCAATCAGATCCGTGGTTAATGTCATGACAGGTTTCAAATCATGCTCGATAGCGGTTGCGCCAATCATCGGAGATACGCCATACAGCATAATACCAGGGCGGATCCACTCTCGACGCGCACTCGGCCAAGCCAGTACACCTGCGGAATTAGCAATTGAATGTTCGCCTTCTTCACCAGCGACCAGTTCATCAAATAAATTGATTTGGCGCTGAGTGATACTTGGGTCCGCTTCATCGGCGCAGCTAAAGTGCGTCATAAGTCGTGCAGGTTGCACAACATTAGAATTATTTTTAAGTCGCTCGATAGCACGTTTACAATTGTCAGGGCGTATACCTAAACGGTGCATACCCGTGTCCATCTTCAGCCAGACATGAATAGGTGCCTCTAAATCAGCTTGCTCTAATTCATCTAGCTGTTGTTCAATGTGTACCGAGGTTTGGATGTTGTTAGCAACTAAAATAGGCAGTTCATCTGTCGAGAAAAAGCCTTCAAGTAACAAGATAGGCTTTACAATTCCGCCACTGCGCAGTGTTAATGCTTCTTCAACACGCGCCACCGCAAATGCATCGACCGCTTTAAGCGCTCTTGCCACTGCAAGTAGGCCATGGCCATACGCATTTGCTTTCACGACAGCCATTATTTTACTGTTTGGCGCAATGCTTTTTATTTGATTAACGTTATGCTGCAATGACTGCAAGCATATTTCAGCCGTTGCTGAACGCATAGCTATTCCTTAATAATCATCATCATAAGCAGGACCAGTAAAGTTATCAAAACGTGAGAATTCACCATTAAAGGTCAATCTTACTTTACCAATCGGGCCGTTACGTTGTTTACCGATAATGATTTCGGCTGTGCCTTTATCTGGTGAGTCATCGTTATAAACTTCATCACGATAAATAAACATAATTAAATCGGCATCCTGCTCAATAGAACCTGATTCACGCAGATCCGAGTTAACAGGACGCTTATCTGCACGTTGCTCCAACGATCGGTTCAACTGAGATAAGGCAATTACAGGACATTTAAGTTCCTTTGCAAGGGACTTCAATGAGCGCGAGATTTCTGCAATCTCTAAGGTTCTGTTTTCGCTTAATGCTGGTACACGCATTAACTGCAAGTAGTCAATCATGATCATACTGATACCGCCGTGATCACGTGCAATACGACGTGAACGCGAACGAACCTCGGTAGGCGTCAAACCAGAGCTATCATCGATGTACATTTTACCTTGTTCAAGCATGCTCTTCATCGTTGCCGATAAACGCGCCCAATCGTCATCATCTAATTGGCCTGTACGTACTTTAGTTTGGTTAATTTTACCGAGCGATGCCAGCATACGCATCATAATCTGTTCTGCAGGCATCTCCAGCGAGAAAATAACCGCAGGTTTATCTTCGTTTAGTGCTGCGTGCTCACACAAGTTCATCGCGAACGTTGTTTTACCCATCGACGGACGCGCCGCAACAATAATTAAATCAGACGGTTGGAAACCCGTTGTCATACCATCAAGGTCGTTATAACCCGAGGCAACACCAGTGACACCATCATGGGGTGTTTGATAAAGTTCTTCAATTTTATCGACAGTTTCTTGCAGTACACTTTCAAGATTTTTAGGGCCTTGGCCTTCACTCTGTCTCGACTCTGCAATTTGGAATACTTTACTTTCAGCTAAATCAAGCAGGTCTGTACTTTTACGCCCTTGCGGCTCATAACCTGATTCACTGATATCACTCGCAACTGCAATGAGCTCACGAACAACGGCACGCTCACGCACAATGTTGGCATAAGCAGTAATATTCGACGCACTTGGCGTATTTTTTGCGATCTCACCCAAATAGGCAAAACCACCCGCATCATCAAGCAGTTCTTCGTTATCTAACCATTCTGAAACAGTAATAATATCGAGTGGGATATGTTGATCCACCAACTTTGCCATTGCTTCGAAGACAAGTTGATGCGGACGACTATAAAAGTCCTTTGCTACAATAAATTCGGTGACACGATCCCAGGCTTCATTATCAAGTAATAAGCCACCTAAAACTGATTGCTCAGCCTCAAACGAATGCGGCGGCACTTTTAGTGCATCAACGGCACTGTCTTTTTTATTTCTGTCTTTTGAAAACTGATTTTGAAACTGGTTTTGACGTTTGTCGGCCATGCTAGCACTCACGAAATTTAGTGTGATTGACCATTATCCTAAAAATATCCCTGTAGGGGAAATGAAATAACCTGAGAAGTGAGAAAAATTTATATGGGGGAATCGTTTGCTGGTTTTTTGGTTAATAAAAAAGCCTCATCATGAGGCTTTAGCTGCTTTCAACGTTGAGACTCGCTCAACCTTATTTCAAACTTGAAAAGTATGCAGCTACATTGTTAATGTCAGCATCAGATAAAGCCATCGCTTGACCAGCCATCACAGGTGCCATACCACCAGTACGTTGACCCGCTTTATATGCTTTTAATGCATTAACTAAATACATTTCTTTTTGGCCCGCTAGATTTGGGTACATAGGAATAGCAGAAATACCTGCAGCACCATGACAAGCTGCACACACAGCCGCTTTTGCTTTACCAGCAGCGGCATCGCCACCAGCAGCCATTGCTAAAGAAGGAACTAAACATGCTAACGCAACGATCGTTGTTGTAATTTTTTTCATCATATACTCACTAATTGCATCCTGCTGTGAAGCAGTATAGGGATTAACTTATTATTTTTGCCAAATTTTAGACCTCATACTCCAAAAATGAAAGGTTTGAGTATGATAAACCGCTTATTTAACTTATTTTTTGTGAGCTACATTCCCTGTACACACTCGGTGTTTTTCCTGTCCAGCGTTTAAAACTACGAAAGAAAGAGCGAGTTTCACTAAATCCTAATTGCATTGCTATATCATCAACGGATACTTGAGTTTCCGTTAAATATTGTTGCGCTAACGAGAGCCTCGCGTCATCCAGTAATTTCTGATAACTGGTTTGCTCTTGCTGTAACTTTCGCTGTAATGTTCTCTCACTCATATTAAGTTGTGCAGCGACCATATCTTTACGCGTGATCCCTTTTGATAGCAGAATACGGATAATATCTTTAACTTGAACACTAAAATTATGCGCCTCACCAAGGGCTGAAACTTGTCCTGCAGCATGTAATTCAAGCGTTTGTAATAAGCAATGATCGGGTTGTCGTAATGGAATGCGAAGGTATTTACGCGGTAAAATAAGGCTATTATTTGGCTGAGAAAATAACACCGGACAAGCAAAAACCTGTTGATAATAATGTATCAGTTCTGGCATTGGTTCTGCACGCTGTAGATGAACCTCAAGCGGGCCTAAATCTTGCCCTGACAACCAACGCGCATAAGCAAGCCAAGACGCAAACACATTATCAACCATCTGATCGCGCACATCTTCAAACGTATAAGCACAATGCCAATTAATACATAATTGATCTGATTGGTAGTTAATGGATGTCACGCCCATATCACCCACTAGCTTCTCATAAGGCTGAATGCGCTCAAGCACTTCTTCAAGGGTTGCACACGTCATCGAAATATAGCCGAGTACACTGTACGATGCGGGTTCAACAAACGCCCCACTCTTCAATCCAAACAAAGGATCATCCGTCGCAATGATAAGATTAGCTAAAAATGCCTGTAATTCTTCACCTGTAATACGCTCATTTTCTTGAGCCAATGTCGCAACAGAGATACTACTACTCGACAATAACGCTGGCACGTCAAGATTAAGCGTTTCAACATAGCGTAGATACTGTTTTACGACTGGTACCGATACCGAACCTAATCCCACCATCACTGAATCATCCTTATCCAATATATATTAATGAGTATAACGAGCTTTACCCTAAGGTATTGTGAGTTAGTCCTAATTTGATACTTATGTTGGCTTAATACGACAATGCTATCAACCCACATTCTCCCTTAAACTTATTTGATACACCGTAATACTATAAATGGAGATGAGAGTATGAAACGTTGGAATGGTTGGGGCGATGAAGCCAATAAATTAGATTTACCGGATACTGCAGATAGCTTTCTGCTCAAGAAGGTCGGCACTACAATTCCCCTTGTCGATGCACAACTCGATGATGTCATAAAACAAGTACCTATCTCACGGTTACCTCATCACCGATTATTTAACCTCGATCCTGAAGTGCGAGTTCGTCATGCGCGTGGCCAAAGTTTACCGGACTGGTTAGCAATGCGTAGCGGGGACTTTAAGTTCTTTCCTGATGGCGTCGCCTTTCCACAAAACAGTGACGAATTAACCGAGATCCTCAGCATCTGTAAGCAACAGCATATTCTCGTTATTCCTTATGGTGGCGGTACCAGCGTTGCAGGACACATCAATCCTTTTGCTTCTGAACAAGCGATTTTAACCGTTGATATGGGGCGTATGAACCGCCTTATTGCGCTGGATACAGAAAGCCAGCTCGCTACTTTTGGCGCTGGTACACCGGGACCACAAGTCGAATCACAATTACGCGCACAAGGTTACACCCTCGGTCACTTCCCACAATCTTTCGAACTATCGACGATTGGTGGTTGGGTTGTTACTCGCTCTAGCGGCCAGCAATCGCTGCGTTATGGACGAATAGAAGAACTGTTTGCCGGAGGTGAGGTCATTACCCCTGTAGGGCCTTTAACTATTCCCACTTTTCCTGCATCCGCTGCAGGGCCCGACATGAAAGCGCTATTAATGGGTTCTGAAGGGCGTATTGGCATCTTATCCGAAGTAAAAGTACGCGTACGTAAATTAGCACCACAAGAAAATTTCTATGTCACTTTCTTCCCAAGCTGGCAGCAAGCCAAAGAAGCAGCGAAAACGTTAGTCCAATCTGATATTCAACTTTCGATGTTACGTTTAAGCAATGCCATTGAAACCGAAACACAATTAGCCTTAGCAGGACATGAAAAACAGATCGCATTACTCGAAAAAGCACTCGCTGTATTTGGTGCAAAAGACGGTAAATGCATGATGACCTTTGGCTTAACAGGCACAAAATTCCAATGCCGTAGTGCATTAAAGCAATTAAAGAAAATCACCAAAGCGTATCAAGGGTTATATACGGGTTCATTCATGGGGAATAAGTGGGCTGAAAAACGCTTTACCATGCCGTACTTCCGCGAAGCATTATGGCAAAAAGGTTATGTCGTGGATACGCTTGAAACAGCAACAGACTGGCACAATGTCGATAACCTATTAGCTAAAATAGAAACCAATCTACGCACCATACTCGCGCAAGATCCAACAGACGGTTCGCCGCAATTACATGTATTTACTCACCTGTCTCATTTTTATCAACAAGGCTCTAGTATTTACACGACCTATATTTTTAAAGCCGGTGAAAATTACCAACAGACACTCGCACAATGGGCTAAATTAAAACACACAACATCAGAGATCATTGTTAATAACCAAGGCACGATCAGTCATCAACATGGTGTAGGTAAAGATCATCAACCTTACTTACCTACAGAAAAAGGCGACTTGACGATAAAAACGATTCAGTCTTTATGCGATACATTTGATCCACAACAGATCATGAACCCACATTGCTTGATTGAATCTAAACCAGCGTCTGTAGCTACGCTTAATATATTACCAAGCGGCAATGCAGATAAAGACTCAAACCAAGAACAGGTCATCAGTTAGGGGGGGCGAATGAGCAATATATTAACCAGTTTAAGTCGTGCACAACAACTTTCTCAGCTGCAACAAAATAACGCTAAGACAACGTGGGATATGATCGTCATTGGCGGCGGGATCACTGGTGCAGGCATACTACTCACCGCTTGTCAGGCAGGGTTAAAGGTATTATTAATCGAGCAACAAGATTTTGCGTGGGGAGCATCAAGTAAGTCATCAAAAATGGTACACGGTGGATTACGTTATTTGGGTAGCGGTCAATATAATATGACGAAAGACGCTGTCACCGAACGTGAAAAACTGCTGAATGAGTTACCCGGTTTAGTCAGTCCTCTACAATTTTTGATGGGTCATTATAAATTTCAATTTCCAGGGCCTTTTATATTTAATAGTTTGTTGACCATATATGACTGGATTGGCGGTAAACGTAATCATCGTTATATCAATCATGCTATTGGTGATTTTCATGTACCGGGTATTGAACAAAGTAAATTACAAGGTGCGACTCAGTTTGCAGACGCGGTCACTGACGATGCTCGATTAGTCATGCGAGTATTACAAGAAGCGCAAGAACTCGGTGGCAGTATCATTAATTACCTTAGCGCAGAACAAGTCATTAAAACCGCGGATAAAGTCACTGGCATCAAGGTATCTGATCAGGTGCTAGGTCAGCAATTTAACTTAACTGCAAAAGTAGTGATTAATGCAACAGGCCCATGGACAGATAAATTACGCCAGCAACTGCAAGCTAAAAAAGCCATTAGGCCCTTACGTGGTAGCCATTTAATTGTACCGAACTGGCGCTTACCCCTCGCCTATTCCGTCAGTTATTTTCATCCACAAGATAAGCGCCCTATTTTTGCTTTTCCTTGGGAAAATAGCAGCGTCATTGGTACCACGGATCTTGATCATGACTGCGATTTAGATCAACAACCCAGCATTAGCCAAGCCGAAGTTGATTACTTGCTTACGGGGATCAATAAACAATTTCCACAAGCCGATATCACCGAAGCAGATGTCATTTCGACCTATGCGGGGATCCGCCCCGTGGTGAGTAACAGTGATAATTTAAAAAGTACCAAACCATCGGATGAGAAGCGGGAACATTCGATCTGGGATGAACAAGGCATGATCAGTGTTGCCGGAGGAAAACTAACGACCTTTCGGTTAATTGCGCTCGACGTTTTAAAAGCTGCGCAACCTTATTTATCCGATATCAAACTCAAGCAATTAAAAAACGCACTTTTATTTAAACCTGTCACCGACAAACCAGCAGATACACAGTTACATCCGCAGAAAATACAGCGTTTAAAAAGTCAGTATGGTAAACATTACATACATCTGATTAATGATATGAAAGACAATGAGCTCAAGCAAATTGGTACAACGAATACCTTATTTGGTGAACTGAAGTGGATACTACAACACGAGATGATCGTACACCTTGATGATCTATTACTACGTCGAACGCGTATTGGCCTATTACTCGAAAATGGCGGAGAGTCTTTATTGCCGCAACTACGCTCCCTGTGCCAAACAGCATTAGCCTGGGATGACGCTCAATGGCAGCAAGAGGTTAACCGCTATCAAACGATTATCCAGCAGTATTATAGCTTGCCAAAACAAACGGACCGTTTATCTACAAACCATAGCAACTTACTCAAAGAGAGCAATGGTTTACCTAACGAGCTTGTAAACTAATCAAGGCGGAGACAATTAACATGGATAGTCGAACTCCAACAGTATCAACGCCAGCCTCTGCGCAAAAGCGCTATTTGTTGAGCATTGATAATGGCACTCAAAGCGTACGCGCACTGCTTTATGATACCGAAGGTAACTTGATCGCCAAAGGGCAGCATGTGATCAGTCCTTATTTTTCAGCACATCCCGGCTGGGCCGAACAAGATCCTGACTACTATTGGCTAGCAGTAAAGAAAGCCTGTGATTTACTTTGGCAAGATCTTGAACACTACCCTGCGATCGAAAAGCAGCATATTGCCGGTATGTCGATCACCACTCAGCGCGGCACGGTGATCAACCTAGACAGTGCAGGTGAACCATTGCGTCCTGCGATCATCTGGTTAGATCAACGCCACGCCGAACAAGAAGAAATAAAGTGGCCTTGGAACTGGTTATTTAAAATCGCTCGCGTAGAAGATATTATTCAACGCTTTCAAGAAAAATCACAAGCCATTTGGATCCGTCAGAATCAACCTGAAATATGGCGTGATACAGCTAAATACTTACTGCTATCAGGTTTTCTAAATTATAAGTTCACCAATAAAATGACTGATTCTATCGGTAGCCAAGTTGGTTATATTCCCTTTGATTACAAAAAACTAACCTGGTTAAAAAAATCAGATTGGCGTTGGGATATGCTAGCTATTGATCCGAAGATGCTACCCAAATTAATTGAACCCGGTGAGCTTGTCGGTTATGTCACTGACGACGCTGCAGCTTATACAGGTATTCCAGCAGGATTACCTGTCATCGCCTCCGCTTCAGACAAAGCCTGTGAAATTATAGGTTCCGGTGGTAATCGGCCACATATTGCTTGTTTAAGTTATGGTACAACGGCGACGATTAATATCACCACAGACAAATACGTCGAGGCGACACCACACCTCCCGCCTTTTCCTTCTGCAATTCCGAGACACTACTCGTCTGAAATCATGATTTACCGTGGTTTCTGGTTAATCAGTTGGTTTAAAAAAGAGTTTGGTTTACGTGAACAACATATTGCAGATGCAGAAGGCATTGCACCTGAAGTATTATTTGATCGCTTAGTCGCAAAAATACCACCCGGTTCAATGGGTCTGATGCTACAACCCTATTGGACACCCGGCGCTCGGGATCCCGGTCCAGAAGCTAAAGGCGGCATTATTGGTTTTGGTGATGTGCATACCCGTACCCATATTTATCGCGCAATATTAGAAGGGTTGGCTTATGCATTACGAGAAGGCAAAGAACGGATCAGTAAACGGAACAAGGTCAAGATAACCACATTACGCGTATCAGGAGGGGGTTCGCAAAGTGACGTTGCAATGCAGCTAACGGCAAATATTTTTAATATGCCAGCAGAACGACCACATACGTTTGAAACGTCAGGATTAGGCGCAGCCATTGTGACAGCGGTAGGTTTGGGAATTTATACTGATTTTGATCAGGCGATTGCAGCAATGACACGAGTCAGTACCGTATTTCAACCACAGCCAGAGGTCGTCGAGACTTATGATGCTCTCTATAACCAAGTCTATTTGAAAATGTATAAGCAATTACAGCCGCTTTATAAATCTATTCGGGAGATTACCGGTTATCCAAAATAGTGAACGGTTCCTAACTGCGCAGTAATCGTCATGCCAAATTTCAGGTATAAAAAAAGCCATGGCATACACCATGGCTTTATACTGAAATTAATTTAAAGTTAAACTTTAAATTAAGCGTCAGCTACGATTTCTAAGTTTACTGTAGCGAATACTTCGCTGTGTACTTGGATGCTAACTTCGAACTCACCAAGAGTACGTAGAGCGCCTTCAGGAAGACGAACTTCACTTTTAGCAACTTCAACACCAGCAGCAACGATCGCATCAGCGATGTCACGAGTACCAATAGAACCGAAAATCTTACCTTCGTCACCAGCTTTAGTTGCAATTACAACAGCTTCTAGAGCGTTGATTGTTGCAGCTTTAGCTTCAGCAGTTGCTTTAACAGCAGCTACGTTAGCTTCTAGTTCAGCACGACGTGCTTCGAAAGATTCAACGTTAGATTTAGTTGCTAGAACCGCTTTACCTTTTGGTAAAAGGAAGTTACGAGCATAACCAGCTTTAACGTTAACAGTCTCGCCTAAGTTACCTAACTTAGCGATCTTGTCTAATAAAATTACTTGCATTACCTTTCCTCAGAAATGTAGAGTTAGTCTTGACGACCAAACAATAGCTTACTTATGTAAGTCAGTGTATGGAAGTAGAGACAAGTAACGTGCGCGTTTAATCGCACGACCAAGTTGACGTTGGTACTTAGCACGTGTGCCAGTAATACGACTTGGTACAATTTTACCGCTTTCAGTTACGTAGTTTTTTAACGTAGCGATATCTTTATAATCAATCTCCGTAACACCTTCAGAAGTGAAACGACAGAATTTACGACGACGGAAAAAACGTGCCATAATTAAAATCTCCTAAAATCTTCTCAAAAATTGGATAACTAAATGCTATCCAACAAAACAAATACCTATAGCTAAAACGCTATTATTAAGCAGCTGGTGCTTCAGTAGCAGCAGGCGCTTCACGGCGTTCTTCTTTAGCTTTAGCCATTGGAGAAGCTTCAGTAACTACACCTTTAGTACGTAGGATCATGTTGCGGATCACTGCGTCGTTAAAGCGGAAGTTATTTTCTAGCTCATCAATAACATCTTGGCCAGCTTCAATGTTCATAAGAACATAGTGAGCTTTATGAAGTTTGTTGATTGGGTATGCTAATTGGCGACGACCCCAGTCTTCTAGACGGTGGATAGTACCATTTGCTTCAGTGATTACAGCGCTGTAACGCTCAATCATGCCTGAAACTTGTTCACTTTGATCTGGGTGAACCATAAATACGATTTCGTAATGACGCATCGTAAGCTCCTCACGGGTTTAATCAGCCTCGGCTCTGGCTTAGTCGGTCCATCGAGGCAAGGAACGTATAGAAAATTGACTAATTTTGAGACCGCGAATTATATAGTGTCACCCTCAACAATACAACTCGACAACGAAGATAATCGTAAATATTTATAAGATTACGAATACAACCAAAGTATTAATTCAAAAGTATGAGTGCAAAATCATCTTTTAACTGTCAACAAATCAAAGTATTAATAACAAATGCTGTTTTTTATTCTTATCATCAAGCTGTAAAGAATTGAGAATATTATGTGCCATATTGAATAAGACATATATCTGTAAACAATGTTGTGTGACTAAAGCACATCGACGAACCTAAGGAGTTGTTATGATCAAAACGCTATCACCTTATATGCTATCGTGCTTGTTATTAGTATTATTTGTTATGAGCTTTTCAAATACTAACCAGTCGCTTGCCAGCGCATACCAACGTGGGGAATTCCATCTTCCAAGTATTCTGTCGTCGCAGTAACAAACTCATAGCGCTGATAATAATGCTGTAAATGCGCTTGCGCAGAAAGATATAAATCTTGGCCGGGCCATGCTGATTTTGCAGCCTGTACACCGCGCTCTAATAATTGATGACCAAGCCCCTGCCCGCGTGCAGATGCAGCGGTAACAACACGACCAATCGCGACATCAGGATAGCTGACACCTGCAGCTAAAATACGCAGGTAAGCAAGTAACTCTCCTGTCGCACTATAATGCAATAAATGGCGAGTTTCAGGATGCAGGTCTAAGCCATCAATGTCTTGATAAGGACAATTCTGTTCGACAACAAAAATCGCACTACGTAATTGTAATACATCATAGAGTTGTACACTCGACAACTCACTAAACCGACAACACATCCAAGTCATAATTAATCCCATATACTAAAATTAAAATCACCTAGCATAATAACAACAATCTTTACTCTGTGAATCAAAACTTCGATTCAATCAAATTAAGTGCGAGTAAATCTTGATTGTTATGTTAAGGATTGATTATTATCTATGTCTGAACTCCTGTTAACTAACTAATTTATAGAAGTCATATGCAACCTGAACCGTCATCATCTCGTCAATACGTTGAACTTGCTACGTTAGCTCAACGTTTTCAAGCCGCAATATTAGATAAAGTCATTTTTCCGACTGTTATGTTAGTCCCGTTTATTCTCGGTTTTGATTTACTTAATTTAAATGCAGGTATCGATGAAAACTTTACCATTTCATTTGCTACCCAAGTAAAAGTATCCTTACTTGAAATCGTGCTATTTATGGCCCTAAACAGCTACCTACTAAAAGAATATGGGCAAACCCTAGGTAAACGTATTGTCGGCATTGCAGTCGTTGGCGAGAATGGCCAACGCTTAAGCTTACAAGAAATCATTCTTAAGCGTTATTTACCATTTTGGGCAGCAGCTTACTTACCAATCTTTGGTTTTGTTATTACGATCAGTAACTTTTTAGCTATTTTCAGAGGTGATAAACGTCGTTGTTTACACGATGATTTAGCAAAAACGCTAGTCGTGAAAATGCCGAAAGGTCGTCGTATTGCCAGCAGCGAAGCGCATGTCGATAGCGAAGGTAAAAGCGAAGCCTCTGATGTAATGGATGCTTAACCGCAACTAAGAATGGCTCGAGCATAAAATAAAGTTAATAAAAAAGCGTCCATGATGGACGCTTTTTTATATCTACGTATTGTTGTAAGCCAATAAGTTAAACCGATTGGCTAAACAACAACGTAAGATTATTTAACTTGGCGTTGACGTACAACTTCAAACAAGCAAATACCAGTAGCTACTGATACATTCAAGCTTGAAACACTACCCGCCATTGGGATGCTAATTAGCTCATCACAATGTTCACGTGTTAGACGGCGTAAACCTTTTTCTTCCGCACCCATCGCAATTGCTAATGGACCCGTTAGTTTAGGTTGGTATAAGTCTTGTGTTGCTTCGCCCGCAGTACCTACGATCCAGATACGACGTTCTTGTAATTCACGCATAGTGCGCGCAAGATTTGTAACAGCGATCAGTGGTACTGTTTCAGCTGCACCACATGCAACTTTACGTACAACTGAAGTAAGTTGTACTGACTTATCTTTTGGTACGATAACAGCGTGAACACCAGCCGCATCAGCACTACGTAAACAAGCACCTAGGTTGTGCGGATCAGTAACACCATCAAGAATAAGTAATAATGGATGTTCTTCTTTTTCTTCAATACGGTTTAGTAACGTATCTAGATCAGATTCGTTTAACTTCTTACCTTCTTTAACGCGTGCTAATACACCGTTATGACGGCCGCCGTCGCACTTCTTGTCCAGTGTGTTACGGTTAACCAATTGCACTGAAATACCAATATCATTTAATTCAGCGATTAATGGTGTTAGACGATCATCTTCACGTCCTTTTAATGCATATACTTCAATGAAGCGTTCTGGTTCATGCTCCAATAATGATTTAACTGCATGAATACCGAAAATTAGTTCACTGCTCATTGTATCTCTCTACCTTATTACTATTTATTTGCTTTTGCTTTTTGCTTTGAACGTTCAGCTCTGCCCGGGCGCGATTTAGATTTCGCTTTTACTTTTTTCTTCGCCGGTTTGGTTTTACCTTTCGGTTTAACCGCATCCACTGGTGATGTGCCTTTTTCAACAGCATCGCCCGTCTGAGGCTTCAACTTTGCAGCCACACGCGCTTTATCAGCAGCGCTAACGACAACATCATCATTGGCCTTTAGCTTTACTTTATTTCTTTTTTTCGCTTTGCCATCTGCACTTGTTTCTTTCGCTGCACTGGCTACTTTGCGCTTCCCAGAAAATTCAGCTGGCTTACGCTTGCTACGACGGCTGTGTTGTACTGCACCTGCGATCTCAAGATCAATCTTCTTGTCGTTCATGTTGATTGCTAATACTTTAACTTCAACTTGATCGCCAATACGATATTCAACGCCGCTTTTCTCGCCACGTAATGTTTGACGCGCACCATCAAAATTATAGTAATCACCGCGTAAGCTAGATACATGTACCAAGCCATCGATGTTTAAATTTTTGATGCGAACAAAGAAACCAAAATTAGTGACCGCAGCAATAACACCTTCGAATGTATCGCCTAAGTGATCTTGCATGTATTCACATTTCAAGAAATCAGATACATCACGTGTTGCATCATCAGCACGACGTTCTGTTAATGAGCAATGCTCACCTAATTTCTCAACGTCTTCAACAAGGTAGCAATAGCCGCCAGTACTAGTCCAACGTTTTGTTAACGGTTTTTCTGCTTTAACAGCAGCTTGGTTTGCTAGTTCAAACTTAATTGCACGATGCAATACAAGATCAGGATAACGGCGAATTGGTGACGTAAAGTGACCATATGCCGTTAATGCTAAACCAAAGTGACCGTTGTTTTCTGCTTGATACACCGCTTGTTTCATCGAGCGTAATAGCATTGTCTGAATCAGTTCTTTGTCTGGACGATCTTGAATACGACTAATCAAATCAGCGTAATCGAGTGGTGTAGGTTTTAAACCACCGCCAAGTTCTAGACCAGTTTCACTTAAGAAATTTCTAAAGTTAACGAGTTTTTCTTCACCCGGAGTATCATGCACACGTAATAATGCAGCAGCTTTATGCTTACTCACGAAACGTGCAGATGCTACGTTCGCTAAGATCATGCACTCTTCAATCAGCTTATGTGCATCGTTACGAACAACAGGAACAATCTTGTCGATTTTACGATGTTCATTAAATACAAAGCGTGTTTCTAGTGTTTCAAATTCAATCGCACCACGTTCAGAACGTGCTGTTTTCAACACTTTGTACATGTTATGTAGTTCGTGAAGATGTGGTACTACCGCGTCGTATTCATTACGTAGTTCTGCATCACCATCAAGAATATTGGCAACCTTGGTATACGTTAAACGCGCATGTGAATTCATCACCGCTTCATAAAACTTATACCCAGATAAGCGACCAGCATCAGAGATAGTCATTTCACAGACCATACAAAGACGATCTACGTGTGGGTTCAATGAACACAGGCCGTTAGATAATACTTCAGGCAACATAGGAACAACTTGCTCAGGGAAGTAAACAGAGTTACCACGGCTTTGTGCTTCTAAATCTAAATCTGAATTTGTTTTAACGTATGAACTTACGTCTGCAATCGCTACCCATAAACGCCAGCCACCGCTTTTTTTACGTTCACAGAATACTGCATCATCGAAATCACGTGCATCTTCACCATCAATAGTTAGTAAAGGTAAATAACGTAAATCAACACGGTCTAATTTTGACTCTTCAGGTACTTCTGGTGACAGTTTTGCCATGTCATCAAGAATATGTTCCGGCCATACATGCGGGATATCATGTGTGCGGATAGCAACTTGAATTTCCATACCCGGCGCCATATTCTCGCCCAGTATTTCAACGACTTTACCTAACGCTGGTAAATTATAAGTTGGACGTTTTAAAATTTCAGTCACAACCATTTGGCCAGCGCGAGCACCAAGACGTTCTTCGTCACTAATGCGGATCTCTTGCTTAATTCGGCTATCATCTGGACGTACAAAAGCAACGCCTTTATCCAGATAAACACGACCAACAAGTTGTAATGGTTCAGCATCTAATACACGAACGAAACGTGCTTCTTTACGACCTTTAAATTCTTCTTTAACAGGTTGTGCAAGAATACGATCACCGTGAAATAGCGTCGACATTTGACGAATTGAGATAAATAAATCTTTACCACCATCGTCTGGACGGAAAAAGCCAAAACCATCGCGATGACCTAATACCAGACCTTCCAACAGATCTAAGCGTTCAGGTAGTTCATAAGTTCTGTTACGAGCGAAAATCAACTGCCCATCACGTTCCATCGCACGTAAGCGACGACGTAAAGCTTCTTCGTGTTCATCACCTGCTAATTTTAATCCTGCAAATATTTGCTCACGATTAATCGCATTTTCTAGGCTACGAAGATAATCAAGAATAAATTCTCGACTAGGAATAGGATTGCTGTATTTTTCCTGCTCACGCGTATGGAAAGGGTCTTTACTCATAGAAGGTCCAAATTGGTAGGAATATCGCTCGGATTATATACCCAAACTTCGTCAGGATACAGTTTTGTGCCATAACTAACTCGGTATACTAGAAGGATAGTGTTAAATGTACGGGGAATCGAATCAAAACTAACTCTAATTGACTATTCAGTTAGCCTTGATGGACTTTTTAGTGGTTGTGCCTATTGATACTTAGCAGCATTTTTTGCAGCTGTCACAACACGCTCTGGCATTAAATTTTCTAATTGTGCTAATAATAAGGCAAGCTGATCATGTGTCTTTGCATCATCCGTTACCGTGCTATACAGGTAGCTGTAAGCTGTTTGATAATCATAAGGACTACCGTAACCTTGCACTAATAACTCCGCCCATTGTATTTTTGCTGGCAGAAAACCTAGTTTAGCCGACTGTTCAAATAACGGTAATGCACGCTCAGTATCTTGTTGTACAAACTTACCTTGTACGTAATAACGACCAAGCTGCTCTAGCGCGCGAGGTTGCCCTTGTCTTGCAGCTGCTCGCATAAAATAAATGCCTAGCTCTGCGTTCTTATCGACACAAACCCCCCATGCAAGCATATCTCCCCAGAGGAATTGATAGCTCGGTAGTTTCACTAATTCTGCACGGGCTTTAATATCAGCGACAAGCTGGCATGCATCTGCTCGAACGCGTTTTAAATGCGTATTTTTTGCAATCAATTGATTCAGTTCATCATCCGTATACAGCTCAATGGCACTGGGAAAATCACCAAAGCTTAATGCTGACTTACCTGCATTTTCTGCTGCGACGGCACGTTTACCACTGTCGGTAATACGTTGCTCTTTTTCACCCACAGGCTTACTTGAGATAGTTTTATTATCATTTGTCTCAGCACTTGCACTGTTCACAATAACTAAAGACGCACTCGTTATCGTGACTAACACGGTCATTTTTACATAATAAAAAGTTGCGGCTTTCACGTAATGACAAATTGTCGTTAACTTAGCTGTCGGTGTTATACGCATATCAATCAACCTAAGAGAAAATTTACTGTAATAATAACTATTCTGATAATAACTACTGCCGTAATAGTTATTATATCGACCAATATATCGTTTTCTTAAATAAAAAAACCCAAGTTAAAATAACTTGGGTTTCGATTGTCATCATGATTAACCAAATAGGTTAAGCGCCATGATTAACCAGCAACGAACTCTTCACCTAACGTGATGTTCGCTTTTAGTTCTTCTAACATAGCATCGCGCGCGTTTGTTTCAAACTCGCTTAACTCACCGTATGCTAGTACTTCTTCAACGCCGTTTTTACCTAGTAATACAGGTTGTGCGAAGAATGTAGCGTGTTCAGAACCGCCATCAACATAAGTACACTCAACGATACCTTCTTCACCTTGTAGTGCGCGAACAAGAGATAGACCGAAACGTGCAGCTGCTTGACCCATAGAAAGTGTCGCAGAACCGCCACCCGCTTTAGCTTCAACAACTTCAGTACCCGCGTTTTGAATACGTGGTGTTAGTGTCGCGATTTCTTCAGCAGTAAATTCAACGCCTTTAACTTGAGAAAGTAGCGGTAAAATTGTTACGCCTGAGTGACCACCGATAACTGGTACTTCAACGTCTGCAAGTGAAATGCCTTTAAGCTCACTAACAAAAGTTTCTGAACGGATAACATCCAGCGTTGTAATACCGAATAGTTTACGTTTGTCGTAAACGCCCGCTTGCTTAAGTACTTCAGCAGCGATTGGCACAGTTGTGTTTACTGGGTTAGTAATAATACCGATACATGCATTTGGGCATACTTCAGCACATTTACCAGCTAGATTCTTGATGATTCCAGCATTGATATTGAATAAATCTGAACGGTCCATACCTGGCTTACGAGCAACACCCGCAGAGATAAGTACCACGTCAGCACCAACAAGTGCATCAGTCGGATCTGTACCAGCAAAACCAGCAATAGTAACGTCTGTAGGGATATGGCTTAAATCAACAGCAACACCCGGTGTAACTGGCGCGATATCATATAGCGACAGATCAGAACCCGCAGGTAGTTGAGTTTTCAAAAGTAGGGCTAAAGCTTGACCGATACCACCAGCAGCACCTAATACAGCAACTTTCATAGACGTCTCCATTATCTTAATTGTTTATGTAGAATACAATATTCACAAATTCCTTTAATCACTGCTACCTTACTGCAACATTGACTGAAAAACAATTAACAACACGGATATGCAGAGTAAATAATGAATTACACATAAGTTTTAATGACGTAGCGTTCTATCTAGAAGATATTTGCTTTCAGATGAAATGATTTAATTTATCCACTGATTCTCAGGATTGCCGTCATTAAAGCTAGCAGCATGAGAATAAGTGAATAAGTCGTATGCGTTAAAATAACGTAGAGAGCGTACTTAAGATTAAGACTGGAACGCGAGCGCTTTCTTCTCTAATTGCTTAAAGATTAATACCAAGATACCGTTCATACCCAAGTAGATAATGCCCGCGGCAGAAAATGCCATTAATGCATCATATGTTTGGCCATTGATCTGATTTGCATAACCCATCACATCCATAATCGTGATTGAGCTTGCTAATGATGTGCCTTTAAGTACCAAAATCACTTCATTAGAATAAGAGGGTAATACGCGACGTATCGCATGTGGCACGATAACCGATAACGTTTGCCCTCGGCTCATCCCCAAGGCTTTACACGCATCCCATTCACCACGAGGTACTGATTCAATCGCACCTTTAAATAACAGTGATGAATAAGCTGCAGTATTAAACGCTAACGCAATAATGGCACAAATTTTAGCTTGGCTAAGGTAGTCCCATAAGAAGCTATTTTTAATCACTTCAAACTGCGACGGTCCGCTGTAAACCAAAAATATTTGTATTAATAAAGGCGTACCAGTAAAAATTAAAATAATACCGCGTGATAATAAGTTTAATCCTGGAATTTTATTTATCATCGCAAGCGTTAAAAACACCGCAATGATAGAACCAAAGAATAAGCTAAAGAAGGTAATTTCAAGCGTGGTGCTCAAACCGTTAAATAATAACCAGAAGTGATCTAATGTCATTTTTCTGCTCCGGTATCAAAACGGTTAATGTGATTATCAAGGTACTTTAGCAACCATTGACTAATCAAAGTAATAATAAGATAAATCACGGCAGCCGCCACTAAGAAGGTAAAGGGCTTATAAGTACTGCCAGATAATAAATCCGCTTGCTTCATTAAGTCTGTCACACCAATTAGCGAGACTAATGCAGTGTCTTTTAATAACACCATCCATTGATTACCTAAACCCGGCAAAGCCAAACGCCATGCTTGCGGTAAGGTTACACGTATAAAGCAACGAACCGGCCCCATTCCAAGCGCTTGTGCTGCTTGCTGCTGACCTTTTGGCACAGATTGAATTGCCGCACGCAATGTTTGCGAAGCATAAGAGGCAAAAATCAATGACAGTGCGACAACACCACTCCAGAAAGGACTGATGTCATAAAACTCATCTGTTAATAAAAACAGAATATGGGTGCCACCGAAAAAGATGAAGAAAACAATCAAGATCTCAGGTAAGCCACGTAATACCGTGACAAACAAGCTAATCGGTTTAGCAATCAGTGGGTTCTTTTGCATTTCAGCAACACAGAACAAAATAGCGAGAACCAAGCCAACCAATAGTGAAGTCAGTGCAAGGCCTAAGGTGATTTTTGTTGCATCCAATAATAATTGAAGCTGCAAAAGATCCATAAAAACTCCGGACGTAAAAACAAAAAGTGCCCCAAGAGGCACTTTTAAATGAATTATCTCGAGACCACAATAACTTGGCTATTGAGCCCTGATACAGCGGAACAAATCAGGTCGAGATTAAACACTGTTATCTCTTATTTAGCAAAGTATTTTGCGTAAATCTTATCGTAAGTACCGTTTGCTTTAATCGTTTGCAAACCTTTGTTCAATTTAGTTAATAACTCAGCATTATCTTTACGTACTGCGATTGCAAAGCCACTACCAAAGTATTTTTCATCCGTTACTGCTTTACCCACAGTTTCGTAGTTACCACCGCTGTGTTTAGTTAACCAATCATGAGCAACAGCTGAGTCAGCAAATACACCGTTAATACGACCATTTTTAAGGTCTAAAAACGCTTTTTGGTATGATGGGAAGTTAAGTAATAATACTTTTTCATCCGCATAGTTATCTGTCATATAAGCTTGGTGAGACGTACCATTTTGTACACCAACCGCTTTACCTGATAAATCAGAAACAACGTTATACTTACCTTTTTTAGCCACTAGCACTGCAGAATTCTCATAATAAATATCAGAGAAATCAACTTGTTTCTTACGTGCTGGTGTTACGTCCATCGCTGCAATAGCTGCATCATAGCGACGGAATTTTAAACTTGGGATCAAACTATCAAATGATTGGTTAGCAAAACTACATTCCGCTTTTAATTCAGTACAAACCGCGCGGGCAATATCAATATCAAAGCCTTGGAATTCATTGTTTTCATCCATCATTTCAAATGGAGGGTACGTTGCTTCAGTTACAAATTTGATTTGTTCTGCGGCTGTTACTTGTGCCGTAGCTGAAGTTAGAATTAATGCAGTGAGTAATTTTTTCATTTGGGTCGTCCTATTCCTAATATTTTTAATAATTTAATGTTTTAAACTATTTGTAAATTAATGCTTTAAGTAATTTGTAAATTGTGGCGTTTGTGGCTGCAGGAAGTGCTCAGCACCACCAAATTCAACAATTTCACCGCGTTCAAGATAGCAAACTTGACTAGCGACTTTACGCGCGAAGTCCACTTCGTGCGTCACAACAACTTGAGTGATACCTGTCATTGAGAGTGATTTAATAATCTCAGCTACTTGATTGGTTACCTCTGGATCTAACGCCGCAGTCGGTTCATCAAATAACAACACTTCAGGTTTCATCATTAAAGCACGTGCAATTGCTACCCGTTGTTGCTGACCACCTGATAACGCTAATGGAAATACATCGGCTTTATCAGCTAGCTGTAATTGCTCAAGGATCTTCATGGCCTCTTCACGAGCTTGTTGTTTTGTTTGCTTTAAAATTTTAACTGGTGCTTCAATTAAGTTATCCATCACAGACATGTGTGGCCATAGGTTGTATTGTTGAAATACCATACCTACTTTCTGTCTTAGCATCTGACTACGCTTAGCTAATTTTTTATCACTAAGTGTGGCAGAAAAATCAAATGTTTCACCTGCGATATTGATAGAACCATTATCAGGTGTATCAAGTAAGTTAAGTACACGCAGTAGCGAACTCTTACCTGCACCACTTGGACCAAGCAGTACTAAGGTCTCGCCTTTTGCACATTTAAGGTCGATGTTTTGTAATACATCAAGTTGACCCCAAGATTTACAGATGTTTTTTAGTTCGATGCTCATAACGATAACTGAATATAATTGCACTAGATGCGAGTATAATAACCGAATAAACTTCAAAATCAACATAAATATTCACTTTAATTCGGTTTTTATGCAAAAACTCCGAATTAACCAAATTAGCTAGATAATTTATACCCTGCTGGTATCATATGAATAATTATTCAGTTCACTGCTAACCTAATTCATTTACTAATTGCATTAATGACTTAGTGACTTACTTTATAAAAAAGCTATAAAATTACTTACAGTTTCATTATAAAGTTACATTGAATTTAAGATTAGCTGCTTGAATTATAGATGAATCAACTGACATGGTAAAAAGTATGAGCGAAAAACAAGATCAGTTAGTAAAAGCATTTAAAGGATTATTGAAAGAAGAACGCCTTGGCTCACAAGGTGATATTGTCGACGCGCTAAAAGACCAAGGTTTTGACAGCGTGAATCAATCTAAAGTATCTCGAATGCTAAGTAAATTTGGTGCAGTACGTACACGCAATGCCAAGGATGAAATGGTTTATTGCTTGCCAGCAGAGTTGGGTGTACCGACGATTAGTAGCCAATTAAAAACATTAGTCTTAGATATTACGCATAACGAAAGTTTGATTGTGATCCAAACCAGCCCAGGCTCGGCACAGTTAATTGCCCGTTTATTAGATTCATTAGGTCGTACAGAAGGTATTCTCGGAACGATTGCAGGTGATGATACTATCTTTATCACACCGACAAGTACCACGATAATTACTGACGTAGATCGTGCAGTAAAAGAGTTATTTGAATATATCTAATCGCGTTCAGAAACGAGTAGCGACGCAATAAATTCAATATGTTTGGCGACATCATTCATGTCACCAAACATATAAACAGAATACCGGTTAATACAAACGACCGGTATTAGTCACGATCAAACAAAATAAGTGCGTGGTCTTCAACCCTCACACTCACAGCATCACCCACTGTCATCGGCTGCTGCATTGATACCGATAATAGCGTATTGCTATCGGTCAACGTAATCGTCGCATTGGTTGTCATGCCTAAGAATTGTTGTTGCGTTATCGTTGCAATTCCCTGCTCTACAGCTGCTAGTTTGAGTTGCTGTGGTCGCAATGCTAATAACTTCTCTTCACCGACAGTAAGCGATAACACCTGACTGCTAGTGATGATACCTAATGCCGTTTCCACACTGTATTCATCAACAACGACTGCATCTAGATAATTAACCTTACCCAAGAAATCAGCCACAAAGCGTGTTGCAGGTTGATTATATAACTCCGTTGGTGTCCCTAATTGCTCAATCTTACCTTGATGGAAGACAGCCAAACGATCAGCAAATGCAAACGCCTCTTCCTTACTGTGCGTAACAAAAATAGCACTCATGTTATGTGACTTAAGTAAGCCTCTCATCTCTTCAATCAAATGATGACGCACTTGGCTATCAATATTAGAGAAAGGTTCATCAAGTAATAACAATTCAGGAGAACATGCTAAGGCACGTGCAATCGCGACACGCTGTTGCTGACCACCTGATAGTTGATGCGGATAACGACCAGCAAACTCGGTTAAATTAACCAAATTAAGTACATAATCGAGCTTTTCTTTTTGCTTAGATTGACTCTGTTTATGCAGGCTAAACAAGATATTGTCAGTCACAGTTAAATGAGGAAATAACGCGTAATCCTGAAAGATCATACCGACATTACGCTTTTCTGGTGCAAGGTTTAACTTAGCATTATCAACCACATTGCCATTAATTTCGATGCTACCTTGTGTTGGTGGTAACAACCCAGCAATCAACTTTAACGTCGTCGTTTTACCACAACCACTCGGACCTAATAAGCAAAGTATTTCATTTTTGCCTAATGTCAGATCAAGTCCAGTAAGAATATCGACACCAGCATAACTACAATGCAGATCTGAAATGGTTAATGCAGAAGAAGAAAGTGTAGTCATCAGTGCTGTTGCTCCAAAGAACGGTTCAAGAAAATAAGTGGAATTAACCCAACTAATACAATAACAATGGCGGCTAATGCGGCTTGTTCTAACATTTCATCAGAGGCAAATTGAAATACATACGTCGCCAATGTTTCATAGTTAAATGGACGGAGCAACAAGGCCGTAGGTAACTCTTTCATTGACTCAATAAATACCAACAAAAACGCTGCTAAGATACCTTTACGTATTAACGGAATATGCACTTTGCGGATCATACTGTTCGGACTGTGCCCTAAGGTACGAGTAACCATGTCTAATGACGGTGATATTTTATCAATACTGCTTTCAACAGAGCCGACTGCAATGGCTGAAAAACGAATAAGATAAGCAAAAATAAGTGCAAATGTGGTGCCAGTAAAGACAAGACCAGGAGTCCAATCCCAAAGCAATTCAGTTAAGTCATTTAAGAGAAAGTCTGCCGAAGTCAGTGGAATAATAATACCAATCGCCAATACGGTACCAGGTAATGCGTAACCCATGGTACTGATACGCGATGGAATCGTCGCGTACTTCGAACCCACTAAACGACGGTATAACCCGAGTAATACAGCACAAACCACAGCTAAACCAGCAACAACAACCGCAAGAATTAAGCTATTTGCACTGTATTGAAAAAACTCTTCAGTCCAAGATTCAGCAAAGTAATGCCATGCATAATTAACGAGAACAACAAACGGTAATAAGAAACCAGCAAATACCAATGCCCAGCACCAAGCCATTGCAAACAACTTAGCGCAACCCGTTAATTGGTAACGCACTTCTTGCTCGTGCAGCATGCTTTTTTGGAATACTTGCTGCTTACGACGTGCAAAGCGTTCTAAACCAACAAATAACAAAATTACCGATAACGTCATGACCGATAATTGTGCCGCAGCAGTTAAACTGCCATGACCAATCCACGTATCATAAACAGCCGTGGTTAAGGTATTTACCGCAAAATAATTAACCGTCGCAAAGTCTGCAACCGTTTCCATGGCAATTAATGATAAACCCACTGCAATAGCAGGACGAGCCAAAGGTAAAGACACTCGAATGCAGCTAGACAATGCAGAGCTACCTAGCATACGGCTTGCTTGAATAAGGCTGGTTGATTGTTCAAGAAATGATGTTCGTGCTAGCAAGTAAAGATAAGGGTATAACACCAAGGCTAGTACTGTGGCAGCACCCGGAATGGTGCGGATATCAAAGAACCAATAGTCACTCGCACTCTCCCACCCAAACAGTCCACGTAAGGCGATTTGAACAGGTCCTGCATAATCAAACATGTCAGTATAAATATAAGCAACGATATAAGCAGGCATTGCCATAGGTAACATTAATGCCCATTGTAAGCTTTTTCGTCCGGGGAAGTCACACATGGCTATCAACCAAGCGGCTGGTAAAGCGATAACACTACAGATTAAACAAACAAGGAAAACAAGGATAAGGGTATTTTGAACGTAGTCGAGAAGAACGGTATCAACAAGGTGTTGAAATACATCTGCACTGGGGCCAATTGCCTGATAAAACAACGCGGCAATAGGTAGCGCTAACATGATCGCAATAAACCAACTACTAGAATGCCAAGAAAAGGCTAACTTATGATTCATGAACGGAAAAACAACTCCTGTCTAGATACGCGAAAAGGTTGGCTAGTTACAAAGTAACTATACCAACCTTTAAAGCAGTCTGTTAACAACTCAATTAAGTTGCAACTTCAACTGTTAACCCTAAGTATTTTAGGGGCATACACTATTCTACAAGTCGAATTTAACTTCATCAAGTAGTCTAAGTGCTGCTTTACGATGTTTTGCAATTTCAGCTACAGGCATGTAGTCAGCATTGAACTCACCCCAAGATGAAACTAACTTAGATGCTTTGATACCCGCTTTAACTGGGTATTCCATGTTAACTTCAGCATACATTTCTTGTGCTTTCGCGCCTGAAAGGTATTCCATTAACTTAACTGCATTACCTTTGTTCGGTGCATATTTAGCTAATACCATACCTGACACGTTTACGTGTGCGCCGTGGTTTTCTTGGTTAGGGAAGTTAATGTTAACTGATTCAGCCCAAGCAACTTGTTTTGGATCTTTTAACATTTTACCTAAGTAGTAGCTGTTACCTAGTGCAACAGTACAAACACCTTCTTTAATCGCTTTAACTTGTGCACGATCGTTACCTTGTGGCTTACGTGCTAGGTTAGATTTAACACCTTCTAACCATTCTTTAGCTTCAGCTTCACCGTGATGCGAGATCATTGATGAGATAAGTGCTACGTTGTATGGGTGTTTACCTGAACGTGTACAGATTTGACCTTTATATTTAGGGTCTGCAAGTTCTTCGTAAGTGATGTTAGCAACGTCGCCATAAACTTCACGTGAAGTATAGATATTACGTACACGTGTTGTTAGTGCAAACCATTCGCCATCTGGGTCACGGTATTGCGCTGGAATGTTATCTTCTAATACGTCGCTTGATACAGGTTGAGTAACACCGCTATCAACAGCTTCAACTAAACGGCTGATATCAGTTGTTAATAATAGATCAGCTTTTGATAAGCGACCTTCACGTTCCATTCTATCTGCAAGTCCTTTCTTCGCAAATACAATGTTCACCTTCACACCAGTATCTTTAGTGTATTGTTCAAGGATCGGATTAAGCAGATTTGCTTGGCGATTTGAATAAATATTAACTTCTTCACCAGCAAAAGCAGTTGTGCTCATTAGTGACGTTGTTAATGCCAAAGCAGATAAACCAAATATTCCCTTTTTCATCCTTACCTCTAAATACGAATTGTTTACATTATGGAATGGAGTTTATAAGAATCACGCAACTAGTACAAGTCTAAATGATAACAATTATCACAAAGATTTAATCTAGATCAAGAAGCAAGTCCGGTTTTTATGTGCTAATAAAAACCGGACTGTTATGACGAAAATGACGATTACTATAGCGATTACAGTTCTCGGTTATGGCGTATTTTCCATTCTAAAACATACCCATATAATGCCGGAATAATGATTAATGTAACGAGCATCGAAATAATACAACCCCAACCGACAACCAAAGCCATTGGCGACATGTAATTATCATACCCACCTAAACCATAAGCCAAAGGCACTAAACCAACCACCGTTGTTATCGTGGTCAGCAAAATAGGTCTAACACGGCTTTGGGTTCCGGCAATAATAAATGCCATTACATTATCGCGGTCAAGGTCTGTCATCTTTGCGCGGAAATGCCAAATCAATACAAGGCTATTGTTTACCATGATCCCGATTAAAGCGATGATCCCGATAATAGAAAAGAAACTAAGCACTTGATTATGAATAAACAAAATAAACAATGCACCCGCGACACCAAACGGAATTACGGTCAATACCATCACCGCTTCTGTCGCACGATCAAACAAGAGTAATAACAAAAGACTAATCCCAGCAAACGCCATTAATATCGCAACACTAAAACCTTTCTGCGCTTCAGCAGTTTCTAATATTTGTCCTGCTGCGACTAACCGCGCGCCCTCATAATCCTGACCAGCAAACGCAGATGTTACATCATCAAACACTGCAATAGGGTCTGTTACTTTTGGATCTACCCCTGATGAAACACGGATCACTCGCTCCCCATTATAGTGACTAATCTGCGATGCAGAGGTCGTATCGACCCAACGAATCAGCTTGCTTAATGGAATTAAACTACCGTCGTTTGCTCTGACATTCAGATTATTTAACTCTGCGAGGGTTTTATCATTTTCTTCTAAACTAATACGGAAAAATACTTCTTCCTCACCATTAAAGATACGTGAAATACGCTCACCTTCTACCGCATATTTAATTAAATCACCCACCGTCTGGGCACTAATTCCGTAATAATTAAGCCATTGATACTGCAATTGCGCTTCAATACGAGGCTGACTATCATGCAAGTCACGGCTAACACGACTGGTGCCATCTAACTGTTCCAAAAATGACACTAAATCATTGGCTAACTTGTCACGTCCAAGGTCACTACCACCCACCACTTTAATATCGACAGGACGACCGACAGGTGGGCCACCACCATCTATATCAAATTCAATTTGTGCTAACCCTGCAATTTTTTCACCCGCTTCTTCCCATTCAGCAACGATAGCCTCGGCATTTCGCTCTCGACTATTGACGGGCGTTAGTGAAATAACCCAATAACTACTCGGCGTACCAATTTCACCATACCAAGAAGCCACTTCAGCGGTATTTTCAAATAATGCTTCTAGTTTTTGTGTACGTAACCACACTTCATCAAGTGATAATTCAGGGTCAGTTTCGACACCCACTTCAATTAAATATGCGCCGTCAGTAGGAAAGAATAAAAAGCTCAATTGTTTATAAGAAAAACTACCGAGGCCAATGCAGATAACTAACGATAGGCTTAATACCCATTTACGTTTTGTTAATGCCCAAGCGATGACATTATTGATGTGGCGAAAGCCTTCGGTATTCGTTTGCTTTAATGACTTGCGTTTTTCTAAGACACTTTGTAAATGCGCAGGAATAAAAAACAGTGCATCAATAAAGGAGAAACATAATGCGACGATCACAGTCAACGGGATCACATACATCATTTGACCGCTATTTCCCGGCAAGAACAGTAAAGGAATAAAAGCAATCATAGTACTTAAAATACTGGCTGTAATCGCCGGTAATACCGCTTTAACACCATTACTGACAGCCTTTTTAATTGGCTGTCCTTCTTCAACAAGGGAAATAATCTTATCACTGACAACAACGGCATCATCAACAATAATACCGATAATCAAAATCAGCGCAGATAAGGTATAAGCATCTAAAATTTGTCCTAACGCAGGTAATACCGCCAGCGTCCCTAATAAACAAACAGGGATTGAAACAGCGACCCAAAACGCAATGCGCTTATCTAAAAATAATGCCAATACCACCAGCACTAGCACTAAACCAACCAAACCATTGTTGCGTACAATCTCTGATTTAGCACCAATCTCATTCGCTAAATCAAAACCAACATCCAACTTATAATCATCACCAAACTGCAGTTCCATCATTGATAATAAATCACGAACTTGTGCTGAAGTGGCAAGTACATCCGCACTTTCATCGGTACGTAAATCAAAAAGAATACTTTTTTGGCCATTCAGTGAACCAAAGGCTTCTGATTTCTTAAAGGTATTAGTGATATCACCTGCAATATCTTTTAATTGAATATTCGGCATGAAGCCAATAAACATATCACCCAATTTATTAATATCATCGAGTTCTGCAATGGTAATAAGCTCTGGATTATCTTTTAATAATTCTAAACGGCCACCACTGATCAACACATTTCGCTCGGCAATCAGTTGGGCTATTTCTCCAACGGTTAGCCCATAACGCTGTAGTTGTGCAGGCTCTAGTGCAATTAAAAATTCAGGATCGCGTAAATCAATCGGATGAACTTGACCAATCCCGTCCACACGACGCAATGCAAGTTCTAATGTCTTTGCACGCTCTCTTAATAGGTCATAAGGTAAGTCACTGCTAATACCAACAACCATGAAATCCAAACTGTAAGATTTTTTAATCTCTAAAGTCGGTGCATCAGTCACGCCACTCGGCAAATCCGATACCCTAGAGATAGCATCACGAATATCTTGATAAACAATGTTAGGATCTGCAACGCCACTGTTTAACGCAAATTCAATCGTCGACACACCCACTTCAGACGTTGAGTTGAATTCTTTAATCCCAGAAATAGATAACAACTCTTTTTCTAATTTACTTGTAACATTACTCTCAATATCAGAGGCCGATGCGCCAGGATAAACTGTCGTAATCGAACCATCACCCATATCAAATCGCGGTTTTTCGGCTAATGGTAATTTCATTAACGCAAATAATCCCAGTACGATGAGTGCGAGAGTGAGTATTTTGGCCGCTAATCGGCGTTGATTTAGCAACGTTAATAAAGATTGCATGATCATGCTCCTTCTTCAGCTAATTCAACACGTGCTTGCATACCTGGCTTTAAATTCCCTTGGCTATTGTCTAGTAATACTTCCGCTAAAAAACCGGGTTCATTACTCTGAAAAGCAGGTGCGAGGATCACAACACTACCTGTTAATGTTTTATTGCCTAAAGCAGGAATAGTGACATTGACAATATCACCAACATGAATAGTGATGATATCTGACTCAAGTAGATAAAAACGTACCTTCACTTGGCTCATATCAACCAAGGTATAAAGTGGTTCACCCGTCGGTATGAACTGACCCAACTCTAAATTTCGCGTCAAAATAACACCTGAGAATGGGGCTTTGACTTCCGATTTATCTTGCTGACGCTTAGCCATGGCAAGTTTGATCTTATCGACTTCGACTTGTGCTTTATTGGTATTGGTTTTGCGGCGTTGCTCATCAAACTCACTCGCAGAAATACCCTTGGTTTTATATAACGCTTGGTAACGTTGTAATTGTTTTTCTTGTATCTTGAGTTCATTGAGGCTTACCGCCAACTCAGCTTCCGCCAGTTGTACATTCAATAAATTATCTGCAATGGATAATTTAGCTAACGCTTCACCTGCACTCACTTTATCGCCAATATCTTTATTAAATTCATCAACGATCCCCGTTATTTCATTGCTAATGAGAACACGACGAACTGCAACAAGTTGCCCTGTTACATAGTTATTCTCTAATTTAGAACTTGATGGTTCAGATAAAGGTGTAGGTTGAATTGCGCTTTCAGCGAATACGCTCGTTACCGTTACTGATAGCATCAAGAGTGTAAAATATTTAACTAAGTTATGAGTTGTCATGTCTGCCTCGAACATCCATATAAATAAAGAGTTGGTCGAGCAAATTAAAAACTTTATTTGCTCATTACTGACAGCATACAAAAGTATATATGAATTAAAGATGAACAAGCTGAGGGTATATTTATTGATATGACGTTATAAAATAAAAATGGCCGCAAAAACTGCAGCCATTATCTAGATTATAATTTTATTATGTGGGGCGTTAGCAGCGAGACAGTAATTAACTATCGCTCAGCATATTACCTTTGTCTTCTAACCAAGCTCGTCGATCTGCAGAACGTTTCTTAGCAAGTAACATATCCATCATTGCTAATGTTTCTTCTACGTTATCGACAGTTAGACGGACTAAGCGACGGGTGTTTGGATCCATCGTTGTTTCACGTAGTTGTAACGGGTTCATTTCACCCAGTCCTTTGAAGCGCTGTACGTTAATCTTACCGCGTTTTTTCTCCGCTTCAATACGGTCGATAATGCCATTTTTCTCGGCTTCATCTAATGCATAGAATACTTCTTTACCGATATCGATGCGATATAACGGTGGCATAGCAACAAACGCATGTCCTGCTTCAACCATGGTTCTAAAGTGTTTATAAAATAGTGCGCAAAGTAACGTCGCGATATGCAAACCATCCGAATCGGCGTCGGCTAAGATACAGATTTTACCGTAACGTAATCCCGAAATATCGTCAGAATCAGGATCAATGCCCAGCGCTACTGAAATATCATGCACTTCTTGTGAAGCTAAGACTTGGGTTGAATCAACTTCCCATGTATTCAAAATTTTACCACGCAGTGGCATTACCGCTTGGAATTCACGGTCACGGGCTTGCTTTGCAGAACCACCAGCAGAATCACCTTCCACTAAAAATAATTCTGAACGCATTGGATCTTGACCAGAACAATCCGTTAGCTTGCCGGGTAATGCTGGACCACTGGTAATACGTTTACGTGCAACTTTTTTACTCGCTCTTAAACGTTTCTGCGCATTGTTAATACATAAATCAGCAAGCAGTTCAGCAAGGTCTGTATTTGAGTTTAACCATAATGAGAACGAATCTTTAACCACACCAGAAACAAAAGCGGCACATTGGCGTGATGATAAACGTTCTTTGGTTTGTCCTGCAAATTGCGGGTCTTGCATCTTAACGGACAGAATATATGAGCAACGGTCCCAAATATCATCAGGCGTTAATTTAACACCGCGTGGCAGCAGATTACGGAATTCACAGAACTCACGCATGGCATCTAGCAAACCTTGGCGTAAACCATTCACATGGGTACCGCCAAGTGCAGTTGGGATCAAGTTAACATAGCTTTCAGTAACCGACTCTCCACCTTCTGGCAACCAGATAACCGCCCAATCAGCCGCTTCGTTGTTTGCAGAAAAACTACCAACAAAAGGTGTTTCAGGTAATGTAGTCCACCCCTGCAATGACTCCATTAAGTAATCTTGTAGGCCTTTTTCGAAGCACCAAACATGTTTTTCTTTATTCACTTTATCGTCAAACTTGATGCTTAAACCTGGGCAAAGTACCGCTTTCGCGCGTAAATTGTGCATCAAACGTTTAGACGAGAAATTACCCGAATCAAAATAGCTCGCATCAGGCCAGAAATGTACTTTAGTACCGGTATTACGGATACCGATCGTACCAATGACTTCTAACTCAGACACCTTCTCGCCATTTTCAAACGCGATTTGATAAATTTGACCACCACGTCGAATCGTAATTTCAACGCGTTTAGATAATGCATTTACAACTGAAATACCTACACCGTGTAAACCACCCGAGAACTGATAGTTATCGTTCGAGAATTTACCACCCGCATGTAACTTACATAAAATAAGCTCAACACCACTCACACCTTCAACAGGGTGAATATCTACCGGCATACCACGACCATCATCCGTCACTTCTAGCGACTGGTCGGCATGTAAGGTAACCGTGATATTTTGTGCATGACCAGCTAGCGCTTCATCGACACTGTTATCGATAACTTCTTGGCCAAGGTGATTAGGGCGTACTGTGTCGGTATACATACCGGGTCTGCGGCGTACTGGTTCGAGACCATTTAGGACTTCAATCGAGCCCGCATTATATTCTTGAGTCATGAGTTTCTTTATGCTGTTCGTTACATCTATTTGAATGCAAGAAAGGTTAAAATATCGCTAAGATAACGTTCAAATTCGATAAAGGCATGATTACCGCCCTGCTCTACCGTCAATCTCGCCATTTCATATTTGGTTGTTGCTTGTCTATAGTCTAACACTTCATCGGCTGTCTGTAACAGCGCCCAGATTTTTTCTGGATGCACAAGAGACAAACAGTCCAAAGCGCGTAGCTCATCAATATGCTGTTCTGCAAGATTAAACTTAACCTGCGTATAAGGATTCGTATTCTCACCTAAGTAATCAACTAATAACTCATAAGGTTTTACAGCAGGATTAATGATCACAGCAGGACAGTTAAACTGTTGGTTTACCTTCGTTGCATAATAGCCACCAAGCGAACTGCCTACTACGCCTAACTGATGCTCTGGATAACATGCGATAAGCTGTTCTATCTGTAGCCACGCCTGATGAGGATAAGGAGATAAATTAGGGATTTCGATAGTAATATCAGGATGGTGTAAGGCAATATAATCTGCCATTTGTTGTGCTTTAATCGATTTTGGTGAGCTATTAAAACCGTGTAAATAGAGCAGTAGCATAGGAGCCATTTATTCATTTACCTCAATTATTGAGAGCCTAAATACGCTTTACTCCGAAGATATAGGAGTAACTCGCGTGATGGCTAGTAGCCTTTAGACTCGAGATCAGGATTAAAGTCATTATTAGACAAACGCCAGACCTGACTGTTAATACTACCGTCACTGTGCAGCTGTAAATAACGCCAGCCCGGCGCGCGCGAGTCTAGCGTAAACTCATCACAATGAGGTTTAAATTGGAAACACGTCGATGGAGATGCCATAAAATGAATACCATCATGCACCTCATCCACCTGTTGGTGAACATGGCCAAATAATACATGTTTCGCTTGCGGGTGCTTTGCTAATATCGCTAAAAAAGCATCAGGGTTACGTAAGATATGTTGATCTAACCATTTACAACCAACCGGATACGTATTGTGATGCAATACCACTAACGCATGCTTGTCTGGGTGTAAACTGAGTTGCTTATCAAGTAGCGCAAGCTGTTCTGGCGATAAATAACCTGAAGGAGAACCGGATAATTGTGAATCTAACAGAATGATTTGCCAGTCACCAACGACTTTATGTTTATCTGATAGTACGCCTTCGGCTTTTAATGCATCAACCATTAAGGGAATATTGTCATGATTACCAGGTAACCAATAACACGGCTTGTCTAAGCGTTTAATATGCTGAGCAAAGTATTGATAAGAAGCAAGGGTATTATCTTGAGAAATGTCGCCCGTAGCAAGTACAGCATCAAACGGTTGTTGATTCTGTAGAATAGCATCGATGACATGTCGATAGCTCAATTGTGTTTTAACACCAAGAAGATCCTTCTCAGCAGTTGCAAACAAATGAGTATCCGTCACCTGCAATAAATTAATGACGTTATGCTTTGCTGTTGATTTAGAAATGTCCGCGCCCACAATAATCTTTAACCCTTATCCTTATATGTTGCCTAGTTAATGCCGAATAATAAATAACTACACTGATTGTAACAGTAAATCAACGAGCCTGATTAAAAGATCTTTAAGACTATTATAAGCATACCGAATAGCGCTTGAGAAATCTGTTGTCCAGCACACAATTCCACAACCTAGAATAAGAAACCGCTAACATCGTTAAATATTCAAACAACTTAACCTGAAAATGTATAAAGCATTGTATCCTTAGAGCCAAGACTTTTGCAATATTTCAAAATTCAATTGTAACCACTGGATACCAATAATAGTCGAAGCGTTATTTATTCGCCCTGTTTGCACCATATTATAAGCAGTTTCTCGACTCACCACATGTACGCGAATATCTTCACCTTCACACGCTAAACCATGAACCCCTTCTGCTTTACTACTATCTACCTCGCCGACATACAAATCAATGGCCTCACTCGTACCACCAGGACTCGCAAGAAACTGCATAATAAAGTCACAACGACCAATCGTTAAACCGGCTTCTTCTACCGCTTCTCGTTTTACTACTTCGGCAGAATCCTCACCCTTTTTATCGATCATGCCTGCAACTAATTCTAATAGCCAAGGTTGCGAGCTCGACTCAATGGCAGGAATCCGGATCTGTTCAATCAGAACAACCTCATCCCTTACGGCGTCATAAGGAATAACCGCAGCGGCATGGCCACGCTCAAACACTTCACGGGTAATTTCATTGCTCCAATCACCCGAGAACAACCTATGTTTAAAGGTATATGTATTAATTTTAAAGAAACCATTAAAAACTTGTTCTTTGTTTATGATCTCAATATCAGTAATATCATACTCTGATTGTATTTCTAACTTTCGACTTTTCATTTACATCTCTCAAAATATACTGATAATAACGAGTTACAGTGAATACCATGTTGACTGCTAGGGTTTAGGGATAATAACTAGTAAATATACTAATAATTCCATATCAACATTGATTCAAGGTTCAAACTCGAGCTATGAGATAACGCCTAGAATAAGATTAAAATAATCTTATCTTCCTAACTATCCCTTTTGGATAATTATTAGTTTGACTAAGCAGTTATCATTACTTATTGTTATGCGAATTCATAACGGCAACTATTTACACTTAAGGTAACCACCAATGAAGTTTAATAAAATTCTACTAGCCTGCGGCTTAGCATTTTTTGCAAGCTCTGCAAGTGCAGACAATTTACAACAAATATTTGAACAGGCCCTCACCAAAGATCCACAATATTTAGAAGCACAAGCAAATCGTGACGCAGCACTAGAGAAAATTACTGAACAAGAAGCAGCAAACTTACCACAAATTGGTTTAAGTGCTGATTTGGGTTACGGCATTACAAGTGACACCACAACAGCAGATACAACCTCTAACCGTAATGCCCTTACAGGTACCGTTGGTATTGGTCTAACGCAATCATTATATGAAGAAAGTAATTTCATTAATGTTAGCCAAGCAGCGAAACAAGCTGAACAAAGTGAACTTGCAGTTCAAGCAGAACTACAAGGCCTAATCTTACGTGTATCAAACGCTTACTTTAATGTGCTAAGTGCTAACGATACTCTAGAATTCTCTAACCGTAATAAAGAAGCGGTAGAGCGTCAACTAGAACAAACAACACAACGTTATAATGTAGGTCTAACCGACAAAACGGATGTGCTAGAAGCGCAATCAAGCTTCGATCTATCTGTTGCTGAAGTGATTAACGCTGAAAATACGCTTGCAAATAGCTACGAGTCATTAACTGAAATTACTGGTTTGATCCATACCGATATTTCACCATTGAATACAGCTCGCTTTAGCCCTTCAGCGCCAAATGGCCAACGTGATAACTGGTTAGATACAGCAAACAACCAAAATTTATCGATTCAAATCCAACGTATTGCTAAGCAAGTCGCAGAAGGTAATGTGGAATTAGCAGGTTCTGCTGATAACATGTCACTAAATTTAGTGGCAAATGCAGGCGCTCAGTATACTGGTTATGGCGATAATTATAATAATGGTGGCGATGGTATCGAGAGTACTGTTTCTTCAGCTAATGTTGGTATCGAATTTAGCATGCCGCTTTATACAGGTGGCGCGGTAACATCAGTAGAGAAACAAGCTGTTTACCAAGTAACTGCAAGCCAAGAGCAATTAACAAGAGCAAGCCGTGAAGTACAAACACAAATTCGTACTTATTATAACAACGTAACGGCAGCATTAAGTTCTATCAAAGCTTACGAACAAACGGTTAAGTCATCTGAAAGTGCATTAGAAGCAACACAAGCTGGTTTTGGTGTTGGTACACGTACAATTATTGACGTGTTGAATGCAACGAAAAGCTTATACCAATCTAAGCAATCATTATCAGCATCGCGTTATAACTACATCATTAGTATGTTACAGTTAAAACAAGCCGCTGGTACCTTGAACGCTGAAGATATTAATTTAGTTAATGCAGGATTAGAAAGCAACTAACTAGACTAAGCGTAATTCAGAATAAAAAGCGACCTTCAGTGTCGCTTTTTTTATATCTAAAGTAACATTACCAGTTAAATAAACTTCCATTTAAAATATGATTATCAGTCACTTACAGCTACAATAAACAGTGATTCGTATTAATGAGATTTTCATGACAAACAATATTAAAGCTGATAAGCCCATGGTTACCCAAGAAAACACCACATTTAAGCTCAGTTTTCTACACCCTAAAAATTGCCTGCTACTGCTTGCAGCAAGCTTCTTATGGTTTATATCTTTACTACCTAATACAGTACAAAACGTAATAGGTCGCTCTTTAGGCCATTTAGTGGGAAAAATATTACCCGGTCGTTTAAAAACAGCGCAACAAAATCTAGCCTTAAGCTTTCCAGATAAATCGGATGCAGAAATTAAAGCGCTAGCAAAAGAGAACTTTGAATATACAGGTTTAGCCGTTATTGATACTGCAAACGCTTGGTTTTGGCCTGATTGGCGCATCAAGAAAAATATGGTTATCGAAGGCCAAGAACACATTGAACAAGCAAAAGCTGATGGTAATGGCATGTTAATACTAGGGGGCCACTTTTTGTCTCTAGAAATGTCGGCACGTATTTTCGGTTTACTACGACCTGCCCATGCAATTTATCGTCCCAACAAAAACCCATTGATGGAATACCTGCAATGCCGTGGACGTACTCTTTCAAATAAAGGCTTGTTTGACCGCCGAGATATCAAAGGTATGTTACGTATACTCGATGAGGGTGAGCCATTATGGTATGCACCGGATCATGATTACGGCCGTCGCCGCAGTGTGTTCGTTCCCTTTTTCGCCGTTGAAAAAGCTTGTACTATCACAGGCACAACACTGTTTGCTTCAGGTAAAAACACCAAAACTTATCCAGCGTCTTCTTGTCGCCTACCAGATGGTCGTTATAAACTCACAATTAGAGCACCATTAGAAAACTTCCCAACAGGTAGTGAAGTGGAAGATGCCACTATCTGTAATCAAGAATGCGAAAAATCTGTTTTAGAGCAAATCCCACAATATATGTGGTTACATCGTCGATTTAAAACACGTCCAGAAGGTGAAGCGAGCTTATATAAGTAATCGGTTTAAATGACTAATCTCATTATCGATAAGTCATAAAATAAAAAATCCTATTGATAAAACACAATCATGTGCGCATCAATAGGATTTTTAGTTTAAGCAGTACTTAAACTTATTTAAGTACTTAAATAAACTCTTCAATAGGTTCTATAAAACTACACGGCAAAAAGCTGCTGCCAGTAGTCTGTAACAACCTTACGCTGTTCTACAAATTCACTGTCCGCAACAATCCCCTTTTTACCTAATAAATTAAGTCGATGGATCTCATCACGCATTTGGCAATAACTGTTTGTTAAGCTTAATCCTAACGCTTCAGAAATTAATCCCTCTGCTACACAGCGACTAATAATGCGTACGTTATCAGGCCATAACTGCATTTTAGGAATCTGTGCAGCATAACTTAATACCATGAACTGCATCATAAACTCTATATCAGTAATACCACCAGCAGATTGCTTAATATCAAATTTATCTGCGGGGGCTTTCAACAGATGCCCACGCATTTTCAAACGCATTTCTACAACTTGCTTTTTTAACTCTGCTGTATCGCGAGGTTTGGCAATAATAGTGCGTTTCACGTCTGTAAAGCGCGCTTGAATAAGCTTATCGCCATACACTAAACGCGTGCGAACCAGCGATTGATGCTCCCAAGTCCAAGCTTCCTTAGATTGATAATCCAAGAACCTTGATACCGGACATGCCAGAACCCCCGAGTTGCCCGATGGACGTAAACGCATATCGACCTCATACAAAATACCGGTACTCGTTCGGGTACTAAATATATGAATAATACGTTGCGCTAAACGCAGATAGAATTGACGGCTATCAATCACTTTATCGCCATTGGTCATGCCTGCCGTTTCACAATTATGAATAAACACGAGATCGAGATCCGAACCATAACCTAATTCGATACCGCCGAGTTTACCGTAGGCGACAACAGCAAAGCCTTTTTCACCACTTTCAACAACATTGTGAGGTATGCCATGTTTCTCTGTTAATTGTTGCCAAGCAAGATTCACGACATTATCAATCACAGCTTCCGCTAACCAAGTAAGATGATCGCTCACTTTCATTAACGCTAATTCACCGCCAATGTCAGCGGCTGCAATACGCAGTAATTGAGTCTGTTTATATTGACGTAAAGCTTCTAGTTGCTGCTCTTGGTCTTCTTCAGGTATACGTAACATAAACTGACGTAATTCACTGCGATATTCATGCAAGGGCGTCGGGTGATACAAGTGCGATGGCACAAGTAGTTCATCTAATAGAATTGGGTGGCTCGACAATTGTTTCGCGACCATCGAACTGGCACTGCATAAACGCAATAACTGGGTTAGCGCAAGGTCATTCTCAGCCAACAATTCTAGATAAGCAGTACGATTTAAGATCTTTAATAACAAGGCGATGATACGTGGTAATAAAGCCACTGGATCATCTGCTTTGAGGACTGAAAATAACAGTTTAGGTAATAACTTTTCTATTGTCTGTCGACCTCTAGGCCCAACTGTTTTACGCGCGTAATCCGTTTTAAAATGATTTAAATCACGAGCAAAAGTTTGTGCCTCTTGTTCGGCTAAACCATATTCAGCCAGCAAGGTGACCGCTTCGTCGGTTGAAAGCTCCAAATGCCATAAATCTAACGCGGGTAATGATTCTTCATGATCGTCATCATCGCCACCAATTACATGACTAAATTCGGTGTGGATGTTTGCCATCACTTGATTAACATAAACATAGAAGCTATCCCAATCAGCAAAACCCAATACGCTAATTAAACGGCTGCGATCAAGTTCTGACTGCGGTAATGTCTGAGTTTGGCAATCATTAATCTGCTGGAGAATATTTTCAACTTGGCGTAAAAAGCAGTAACTCTCAGTTAATACGGTGTAGCTTTCAGGCGAGATTTCGCCAAGTGACGCGAGTTCTTTTAATGTCACTAACAATGACTTGATTTGTAATACGGGCTCGCGACCACCACGTATAAGTTGGAAGGTTTGTGCGACAAACTCTACTTCACGAATACCACCGCTACCCAATTTAATATTATCTTTTAATCCTTTACGGCGAACTTCTGCTTTAATCATGGCTTTCATATTACGCAGAGCATCAATCGCACTAAAATCAACATAACGACGATAGATAAATGGGCGTAGCATTTTTTCTAGTTCAATTCTGGTTTCAGCATTACCACCTAATGCTCGGGCCTTAACCATGGCATAACGTTCCCAATCTCGTCCTTGATTTTGGTAATATTCTTCAAAAGCATTGAAGCTCATGACCAATGGACCTGAATCGCCAAATGGGCGTAAACGCATGTCTACACGATAAGCAAACCCATCCATAGTAAGTTGATGCAATGCCGCAATTAAACGTTGGCCAAGACGTTGGAAGAACTTTTGATTTGATACAGTGCGCCCAGCACCAACAGTTTCACCTGTTTCTGGATACGTAAATATAAGATCGATATCAGAAGAGAAATTAAGTTCACCACCACCCAATTTACCCATTGCCAAGATAACAAGTTGCTGTTTAACCCCCGCTTCATTTACCGGGGTGCCTTGCTCTTTGCATTGCAATTGATATAACCATTCCAATGCACCTTCAATCAAACTGTCTGCAAGGTGTGAAGTATGGGTTAAACTTTCTTTTAGGTCAGCCTGTTGAAGTAACTCACGCCAAGCAATAATGCACATATGAAAGCGGCGGAACTGACGCACTGTACGTAGTAATGCCGTCTCAGAATCACACGCGGCAAGTTTAGTGGCTAATTGCGTTTCAACTTGGGCTGTTCGAGATGATTGAGAAAGTAAGCCTGACTGCCAAATAGCCGTGAGTAGGCCAATATTATTAATACAGCTTTCAGCAATAAAATCACTTAACGAAAATACGCGCTGGCTCTGGGTAATTTGCTCTACGGACAACAACGCTAAATCGCTCTCGTGACGTTCACACCAACGCTGCCAATAAATACCACCAGTCTCAGCTAATACATCAACAATTTTATTTTCTGTACTCATAAACGACATCCATATAATTAAAGCTTGTGATCCAATTAATTCAACAATTTATATCAACAATGCACATATAGACACACTATCTCTTACATGCTATTACTTACCGATATTAATTAACCTAGTAAACTTATCATTAGTAGGGAAATTATGGCAGTTAAAATCGTAAAAGAAGGTCACCTTTAATGTCTGTTTTTGAATCGCTCTTATCCTCGGATCTATTACTTTTTTTAATTATCGATCTCGTCATTGCACTTATCCTGCTCTCCGCAATGCGTTTTTTCACTGGTGCTGTAGATAACATAGATACCACCGATGAATTAGCCAAACGAGACAATTTTGCTTTTGGTATCAGTTTAGCCGGTGCAATCTTTGGCTTAGGACTCGTATTATCTGGCGCAATTACAGGTGAAAAAGCGGCAACCTTGCCACTTGAGATACTAAGCATCACTCTCTATGGTGTAACTGGATTGGTATTAATCAAATTTGGTCGCTGGATCCATGACCATGTATCCCTCAACCATCTAGACAAAAATATTGAAATAGCCCAGCGTAATGTCGCCGTGGCGATTGTCGATGCCAGTGCTGCGATTGCGACAGCCATTATTATTCGTTCAACCTTAATTTGGGCTGACGGACTAGAAGTCATCACCTTTGTCGCTATTTTTAGCGCTTTCTTAATTTATCAAACAATCATGCTACTGATGATGCGTTATCGTGAACACCGTTATTCACGTGGTAACCTTGGCACTACAATGCAGCAGGCCTTTAGAGATAATAATATTGCCGCTGCCGTTCGCCATGGTGGTTACCTTATTGCTGTCGCGATCTCAGTCACAGTGGGCAGTAACTATGTTTACTATGATACCGACAGTCTGATGACAACATTAGGTTCGTGGATGCTATTTAGTTTTATCATGTTGACGACATTTACAGTGCTTGCCATCATCGCTAAAAAAATAATTCTTAACGGTGTCAATATTAATAAAGAAGTCGACCTACAGAACAACGTTGGTGTGGCAACAATGGATGTGGCAATCAATCTATCGATTGCACTCATCCTCTCTGCATTATTAATTTAATGCATTAAAGCTGCCGCAAGGGTGTTACTTTAGGTTATCGATGATACTTAATATGTCCAGTTTTATAGCTACACTGAGTTATTATCGACAATGAACTTTAGTCTCATTTACCGGACAAATAAAACAGCGCTAATATATAAAATATAATAAATAAGTTGCAAGTCGCTTGACATATTATGTCTCGAGGCTTAAAGTTAATCTCACTTAGACATAATATGTCAAAAAAGGAACAAGATGAACATTCATAAAATTGCAAATTATCTTAATGATCTTGGCGACAAGTCTGACACTGGTTATAAATTTGACTGTACACCAATTTCAGGTGACGTTGATGTATTACGTGTTGACGTTGAAGGTCGTGAAGAAATTCCAATTTTTGTTTCTGTCACCGATGAGCAAATACTATGTATCGCTTATCTATGGGGCGAAAACGAAGTTAAAACCGAAAAACGTGTTGAGATGCTAGAAGCAATGTTAGAGCTTAACATCCCAATGCCGCTATCATCATTCGCAAAAATTGATGATATGTATGTAGTTTACGGTGCATTATCAGTGCAATCAGCAATCACTGATGTAGAGCATGAATTAGTTGTATTAAGCGATAACAGCCTAGAAGTTATCTCTGAATTATCAGATTATTTAATTTAGTCCCTACTTCTAAGGAGAAGTTTATGAGTATTTTTAAAAAGATTATGACCGCTATCCGCGGTGGCGCCCGTGAAGTAGGTGAAGGTATTGTTGATGCAAACTCAATGCGTATTTTCGAACAAGAAATTCGCGACGCAGAAACACACTTAACCAATGCTAAACGTAACTTAACTGACGTAATGGCAAAGCAAATGCAATCAAGCCGTGAACTTGAACGTGTTAAAGCTAATTTAACCGAACATGAAGGCTATGCAGTACAAGCATTAAACGCAGGTAACGAAGCGCTTGCACTTGAAGTTGCAGAAAAAATTGCACAGCTAGAGAAAGAAGTTATCGACCAACAGCAAAACCTAGATAATTTCACTAATAGCGCAACGAAGCTAAAAGATTTAGTGAAGAAAAGTGAACGTCAATTGGCTGAACACCAACGTCAATTAACAATGGTGAAAACCACTGATAGTGTTCAAAAAGCAACATCAGCAATCACAGATAACTTCAGTGCAAGTAACTCAAAACTACTTAGCGCAAAAGATTCATTAGAGCGTATTAAGCAAAAACAACAAGATTTTGATGATCGTATGCTTGCTGCTGATGAACTACAAGCTGAAGGTAGCGACCAGTCGTTAAAAGCAAAACTAGCAGAAGCTGGTATTGGTCAGCAACAAAGTAATGCGAACTCAGTACTAGAGCGTTTAAAAGCCAAGCAAAATAGCTAAGCTTAATCGTACAAACTGATGACAACACAACTACAAGGTTAACAGCGCCATTAAAAGCCTGTTAATATTCAATAGGAGCAGCATACGTGATAACACGTACTGTTCCTATTTGTCATTCTGCTATACCCTAATGTTCTAATAGCTTAATACTTTAGGATCCATGATGAGCTTCTTCAAAAATTTATTTAAAAAATCAGAACCAACAACGCCAGTCCGTGACCTCAATCATGTCAGTAAATTGATTCTTGGTGATATTATCGAATTTAGCGATAGCTTCACTTTACCAAGTGAGATTCGCCAACAAAAGTTCGAAGTGATTTCGGTTGAGACATTAGAATTTGAGCATCAACATTACCCACGTTTTAAACTGCAAGGTACTCAACAAACCTACGTGTGGTTATCGTTACCCGGTCACGACCACAATAATTTCCAGCTTAGCCTTGAGATAACCCGCGAAGAAGTATCCCAGCTATTTGATTTAGACCAATTCAGCGATGTATTTGAAGAAGGCTTCACAGAGTTACCAAGTCAACTACCAGTCTCACTCGGTGATTGGCACGCAGAACGCTATTTCCAACAAGATATCGCGACTGTCGGTTATCATCACAGAACTGATTTTAGAACATCAGCGCCTTCAAAATATGCAGATGATAACCCAGGTCAACAATTTGATTTTTACCATTTACATGATGCTAAAGAAAACAAATTAATCGATATAATGGTACTTAATAATGGCGATACTGACGTGTACTTGACCGTACAGCTTGGTAATGACAGTATTACAGGATACTGGCCAATAGCATAAACACAGTACAAGGCAGATTGAAGATGGTTAAATCACGTGAATTACCAGAAAAATGGCAATCATCACAAAAAGCGATGAAGGCTGTTCAGGTAGCGTTTGATATGGATGAAAAAATCCAATACAAGATCCGAAAAGCAGCATTAGATCATAACCTAAGCCCATCAGAGCAGATCCGGGATATTCTAGGTTTAACTGTTAACAAACGACCAAAAAGGCCACGTTTAACGGTATCACTGAATAACCAAGACTATATTGAATTAGCTGAAAAATACGGGTTACAGCCAGAACAGCAACTCGAAATTAAAAAATTAGTAATTGAAGATCTTGTTCGATTTTCAGAATAGAAACCGCTAATGAACAATCAGTGACACACTCATGTCACTGATTGCTATACCCTACTCATATACCGTACGCTTAATCAGCTAACCAATATGGCTGCATCGTTAACGCTTGATGACGGGTTTGCTCTAATGCATCCAGTAATGATCGCTGCTTACGCATTAATACCTTCTCAATTTGCACTGCAATTGTATCTGGTTGCTGCTTTGCAACAGCCATTAGTACCTGCAATACAGTTAAGTCATCAATCCCCTGCAAAATATCCTGCCAAGGTAAACGAAATTTATCTCGCTTTTCTGATGAATAGTAATGACTAAAACAACGGCCAATTAATAAGTTTTGCTTTAATTTTTCATGTAATGCTAAATAATCATCCGCATTAAGCGTCGAAGCTGACAACGCAGAATCAAGCACACTCTGCCAACTCGACTCTAAACGCATGTTAGCAAATGAAGCGACATTAACACTATCAAGCTTAACACTGCTCAGGCCTTGGCTTAAGAATTTACTCACAGACAGCATCAGGCTGGCATAACGCGGTGTATTAAACAGGGTGTCGATTGCTGCAAAGTCCACATAACTCGCTTGTAGATCCTGCAACTCTTTGGTTATACGCTTATGTTCAGGAAATTTACGAATAAACTGACTATTATCGGTCATCACTTGCTGCAATTGTGATGCTTGAGTAACTGCAGATAACTCCGCCAACAACCACGCCAATTCTGTTTGTTTTAATTCGATCTCAGGCAGTATATTGGTATACCCCTTCAATGTTTGCTGAATAAGCTCTACCGCTGAAACAACTTCAACTAACGCGTTAATGTCCTTTGTTTCAAGATAAAATTGCTCATGGTGCTGCCAATGCGTATAGCTCTGCGTTAATGTCGCTAAAAAGATGTCACCCAAACTTTCAGTTTCTACTTTAGGCATTTTTAACGTAAGCGGTTTAATTTTTGGCGTGTACAAACCTGCAAGTTGATACCCACGTTTAGCTTTACTGACATTACCTAAACGCACATTACCTAACTGCGTAATTTTCTGCGCTAAAGTAAAGAGGTCATCCACATCACCGTGAACCAACTCTAATTCAATTTCACAAATTGGATAACTGTGCTCACCGCTGCGTGCCATACCAAAATCAAAAACCACTTCAATTTCAGCATTGTTCGCCAGCTTAAGTTGCCACATGGTACGTTCAAAATCAGTCGTAAATAAATCCACCAGATCAGACTGTAACTGTGCCACATCGGTATTTTCAGGCCAGATCTCAGCCGGGAAATCTGCTAATGTAGGTAAATCTCCCTCTAACGGTAAATTATACTCAGGGCGTGAATGTAAGCCTCCTCGCACAATACCTGCTGTTTTTATCGTTTGCTCTGCAAAATTTAAACTTTTGCGCGTGCGTAAACCAAAATCAAACTGACGAAATTGGGATGTCGTTGTATCAAAATAAGTATTAGATAAAGGCTTAATAGCCTGTTCGATTATCACATAGTCAGCTAATAGCATGGCTAATTGTGGTTTAACCTCTGGTTTAACAACAAATTTTATTTCAACTTCCGTACTCATCTGGCCTCGCTAGACTCATCAACGATAAAAATAATGCTGTGATAAAACAAAATACCCAGCACTTTCAGAGACAAAATTTACCAATTATTTTAAAAGCTGTCTAAGGTTAAATACTTAATTAAAGAATAAGATCACCAACTAAAAATAAAAATATATTGATTTTGGTCTAATTCAATCACTAATAACGCAATTTTTATATTGCAAACTCCTGAGAGTTGTTTAACATTCCCGACATCTTCAAAAGTGTCATCATATTGTCACATACATGGATTATGGCTATGCCAGTAAATACTATTTTAGGACTTTTTGCTAAGTCTCCGATCACCCCGCTACAAGAACACATCACGAAAGTGCATGAGACTTGTGAATTACTTGTGCCATTTTTTGCTGCTACAACGCAGCAAGATTGGAATAAGGCGGAAACTATCCGCCAGCAGATCTCACAATGTGAGAGAGACGCTGATGTATTAAAACGTGAAATTCGCCTAAAGCTACCACGCGGTATCTTTATGCCTGTCGATCGTACCGATATGTTAGATCTACTGACGCAACAAGATAAAATCGCCAATCGTGCGAAAGATATTGCCGGTCGAGTAATCGGTCGCAATCTGCAACTCCCGGTCGAAATTGCTGATGATTTCACGCTTTATCTAAAACGTTGCATTGACGCAACGGCGCAGGCTAAGAAAGCCATTAATGAACTAGATGAATTGCTTGAAACTGGCTTTAAAGGTCGTGAAGTAGATCTTGTTGAAAACATGATCAACGAACTGGATTGCATCGAAGATGATACGGATGCAATGCAAATAGTACTACGCCAGAAATTACGTAAAATTGAAAATAACTACAATCCAATTGATGTTATGTTCCTTTACAAAATCTTAGAGTGGGTGGGCGGATTAGCTGACCAAGCTGAAACTGTTGGCGCTCGTCTCGAACTAATGCTAGCGCGTAATTAAGATCACTACAGGTATATAAATAATGGAAATCATTCAAGCATACGGTCCTTATCTATTGATGATGGCGGCAGCCTTTGGCCTTTATATGGCATGGGGTATTGGTGCAAATGACGTTGCAAATGCAATGGGCACATCAGTTGGTACCAAATCATTAACAGTGAAACAAGCAATTCTTATTGCGATGGTTTTTGAATTTGCCGGGGCTTACTTAGCTGGCGGTGAAGTGACTGATACAGTACGTAAAGGTATTGTTGATCTTGCGGTCTTTAAAGAAACTAACCGTCCAGATGCCTTAGCATTTGGTATGATCTCAGCATTGCTTGCTGCAGGTACTTGGTTAATGATCGCCTCTATATTTGGCTGGCCAGTATCAACAACGCACTCTATTGTTGGTGCTATCGTTGGTTTTGCACTTGTTAGTGTAGGCCCTGAAGCTGTTCAGTGGGGTAAAGCAGGTGGTATCGTAGGTAGCTGGGTGGTAACCCCAATACTCTCCGGACTCATCGCCTATGTCACCTTTATGAGTATTCAAAAACTCATATTTGACACCAAAGATCCTCTGTCTAATGCAAAACGTTATGTGCCTTTCTATATGGCTTTAACAACGTTTGTTATCGCAATGGTTACAATTAAGAAAGGTCTAAAACACGTTGGTTTACACCTTACAACAACAGAAGGTTTAATCGCTTCTGCTGCAATCAGCTTACTTGTTGCGATTATTGGTTCAATTTATATCAGCAAACAAAACTACAGCCCAAGTGATGACAAAGATATGCATTTCTCTAACGTAGAGAAAGTATTCGGTATCTTAATGATCATCACAGCGTGTGCAATGGCATTTGCCCATGGTTCGAACGACGTAGCAAATGCGATCGGTCCACTAGCTGCGGTTGTATCGATTGTTGAACACGGTGGCGAAATTGCCGAGAAAGCAGAACTGACATGGTGGATTTTACCACTGGGTGGTTTAGGTATTGTTATTGGTCTAGCGACAATGGGACACAAAGTAATGTCTACTGTTGGTACCGGCATTACTGAATTAACACCAAGTCGCGGTTTTGCTGCTCAGTTAGCAACAGCAACGACTGTTGTTATTGCATCAGGTTCAGGTCTACCTATCTCGACAACGCAAACCCTTGTTGGTGGCGTGCTGGGTGTGGGTATGGCGCGTGGTATCGCAGCCTTAAATCTAAATGTTGTTAGAACAATTGTTGTATCTTGGGTTGTAACACTACCTGCTGGTGCAATCTTAGCAATTATCTTCTACAAAATTTTAGAAGCTATCTTTGTAGTGTAATTGATTATATTGTTATTAAAAGGCCATCATTTATTGATGGCCTTTTTTATAAATCCATTAAATTTCTATTTTATAGCGGGAAAATATCATCTGAGGCTTGTCGAAATTCAATTTTATACTTACTATGCCTATCTGAATATTTCCTCTACGGGACAACTTGTGAAGATTAAACAACTCATTTTAGCATCATTGTTAACACTAATTAGCTTATCTAGTGTGGCAAAAGAAACGCGTTATATCAGTGATGACGTGTCTATTTTTATGCATTCAGGTCCTGGCACCCAGTATCGTATTATTGGTACCGTTAAAGCCGGTGAAGCTGTTACTTATTTACAGACTAATGCTGCCTCTAAATATACGCAAATCATGACAAGTAAAGGTAAAACAGCTTGGATTGATGGTAAATCGCTTTCTCGCCAAGTTAGTTTGAAAGTCCGTACACCAAAATTACAAGCTGAATTAGCAAAAACCAAAGATGCGCTTGCTAAAATCAATAACAAGAACTCTGCTGCGATGGCTGAATTAACAGATGCCAACCGTGATGAACTTGCTGGTAAAGAAGCTGATATCGCGACACAAGTAAACAAGATCGCATCATTAACCGCTGAGAACACAGCGTTAACAGATGAAGCGGTACGCTTACGTGAAGAGAACGAGCAATTATCAACTCGCTTAGATACGAAAGAAGAAGACGAACAACATCGCTTCATCATGCTAGGTGCATTAATTCTTGCTGTAGGCTTAATTGCTGGATTAATCATCCCGTCAATTAACTTCCGCAAGAAGAAAAATAATGGCTGGGATTAATCGTTTAACGACTGAGTTAAGTGACATTTATCGCTAAATGTAAAAAAGGATATTCAATTGAATATCCTTTTTTATTATCGGTAATTTATCGCAGTAGAGACAAGCTAATTACTTAAATATCTCATCACGCTTGAACACCAACTCAATATCAGTTGATTCCGCTTCACAATAATAATAACCATCCGTATCAAATGCCTTTAACTCGGCAACGTCTTTCAACTGGTTATCAATAATGTAACGGGCCATGAGCCCACGTGCTTTCTTCGCGTAAAAGCTAATGATCTTGTATTTACCTGCTTTACAGTCTTTAAATACCGGTGTGATCACTTGCCCTTTTAAGCGCTTCTTTTGTACCGCTTTAAAGTACTCGTTGGATGCTAAATTAATTAATACTTTATCACCCTGTGCAGCAAGAGTGTCATTCACTTTATCAGTAACAATATCACCCCAGAACTGGTATAAGTTTGTACCACGCCCATTAGTAAGCTTCGTCCCCATTTCTAAACGGTACGCCTTTATTAAATCTAATGGTCGTAGTAGCCCGTATAGGCCAGATAGAATACGGAAATGTTGCTGTGCAAACGCCATATCAGTCTCACTGAAACTTTCTGCGTCTAAGCCTGTATACACATCACCTTTAAACGCGAATACCGCTTGCTTTGCATTTTCAGGGGTAAAATCAGCCGTCCATTCAGTAAAACGAGCTGCATTTAATCCAGCTAATTTATCACTGATTTTCATCAATGATGATAGGTCCATCGGTGTTAACTGACGACACACATCAATCAACTCTGCGGAATGTACTGTTAAGTCCGCTTGACTGTACTGCTCAGTTGTCGGCGGAGTCTCAAAATCGAGTGTTTTAGCCGGTGATACCACGATTAACATAAATTTTCCTTACTTCTCTTAAACTCTAGCTTACGATTAAACGTTTATCGCTATCACGATAAGTGTTTATGATCGAACAATTACAACGCTTCAATCGTCACACCGTCGAGCATACTATCACTCGCAGCTTGCCCTTGATTTAACTTAATCATTAAGCGTAAATCATTCGGTGAATCCGCATGGTGCAACGCTTCACTGTAACTAATCATGTTGGTGTTATAAAGTTCTAATAATGCTTGATCAAAAGTCTGCATGCCCTGCTCTATCGATTTAGACATCAGCTCTTTAATCTTATGCAATTCATTCTTACGAATATGCTCGCTCACCAACGGGGTATTGAGTAAAATTTCAAATGCACCACGTCGACTTGTACCACCTTGCACAGGTATTAACTGCTGGGCAATAATGGCTTTTAAGTTTAGCGACAAATCATATAATAACTGCGCGTGTTTTTCTTTTGGAACCAAATGTAAAATACGGTCGATAGCCTGATTCGCGTTGGTTGCGTGCAGTGTCGCCATACATAAATGACCCGTTTCAGCAAATGCGAGCGCAAACTCCATTGTTTCTTGCGAACGGATCTCACCAATAAGAATGACATCCGGCGCTTGACGCAATGAGCTCTTTAGCGCATCTTCAAATGATTCGGTATCAATACCCACTTCACGCTGTGTCACAATACAACTATCATGTTCATGCACAAACTCAATCGGATCTTCAATCGTTAAAATATGCCCCGATGAATTTTGATTTCGATAACCAACCATTGCAGCTTGCGTCGTTGACTTACCCGAGCCTGTAGCACCAACAACCAATACCAAACCGCGTTTTTCTAATGCAGTGTGTTTTAATATTTGTGGCAGGTATAATTCATCCATCGCTGGTATGTCCGTTTCAATACGACGAATAACCATGCCAGCTTTTTCTAATTGCCAAAATGCACTCACACGGAAACGACCAATCTCTGGCATAAAAATACCAAAGTTAGACTCCTTAGTGCGGCAAAAAGAAGCATACTCATCTTCTGACATTGCTTCTTTCACTAATGATAATGATTGCTCTGCCGTTAACTTATGCTCTGAAAGCGCACGTAGCGAACCATGTACCTTCACTGTTGGCGCAATACCAGCAGAAATATACATATCAGAACCCTCGAGCTTTTTCATTGCACTAAAGAGTTGCGGTAACATCCCCATGTCATTAATCCTTAAAAGTTTTGTTGATCTACAGCTCTAATACGCGCTTCTTCGCTCGTCACAATACCCATGTTCACTAATTCACGTAGTGATTGATCTAATGTTTGCATACCATGCATCATACCCGTTTGGATCACTGAATACATCTGCGCCACTTTATCTTCACGGATCAAGTTACGAATAGCAGGTGTGCCTATCATGATCTCATGAGCAGCAACACGACCGCCACCAGTACGCTTTAATAACGTTTGTGAAATTACCGCACGTAATGATTCAGACAACATAGAGCGAACCATGTCCTTTTCTTGTCCTGGAAATACATCAACAATACGGTCAATCGTTTTAGCAGCTGACGTGGTATGTAACGTACCAAACACCAAATGCCCCGTTTCTGCGGCTGTTAATGCCAAGCGGATCGTTTCTAAATCTCGCATTTCACCCACTAAAATAATATCGGGATCTTCACGTAACGCTGATCGTAATGCGGCATTAAAACTCTTGGTATCACGGAACACTTCACGCTGATTAACCAAGCTTTTTTTATTCTGATGAACAAATTCAATTGGATCTTCAATCGTCAGAATGTGTTTATGTTGATTCTCATTAATATGATCAATCATAGCTGCCAATGTGGTCGACTTACCTGAACCAGTTGGCCCTGTCACCAACACTAAGCCACGTGGTAATTCTACAAAATCATGAAAAATATCAGGCGCGTTTAACTCCGCCATTGTTTTCACTTCACTTGGAATAGTACGGAATGTTGCAGCCGGACCACGATGCTGATTAAAGGCATTCACACGAAAACGAGCAACGTTATTAATTTCAAAAGAAAAATCGACTTCTAAATGTTCTTCATAGTCTTTGCGTTGTTTATCATCCATAATGTCATAAATTAACGCATGTACTTGTTTAGCATCAAAAGCGGGTAAGTTTATTTTACGTACGTCACCATCCACACGGATCATCGGAGGAACACCAGAAGAAAGGTGTAGATCTGATGCATTATGCTTTACACTAAATGTAAGTAACTCTGTAACATCCATATTCTTTTTAACCTCATTGCAAGTAACATCATGAATAGTATATCAACACGATTACAACAGGTTCTGACTCAAATTGAAAACGCGGCAGACACATCTTTCAAAAAAAGGTGTGAAATTAGCCTGCTTGCAGTCAGTAAAACTAAACCTGTCGAACAAGTTATGGCAGTTTACGCACTCGGACAGCGTAAATTTGGTGAAAACTACCTTCAAGAAGCCGTAGAAAAAATTACTGTACTGCAAGAAGACGGTAATTATACGGATATAGAGTGGCACTTTATTGGTCCTATTCAGTCTAATAAGACTCGTCCAATTGCCGAACATTTTGATTGGGTACAAAGTATTGACCGTCTAAAAGTCGCCCAACGACTGAATGATCAACGCCCAGCAGATATGGCTAAATTAAATGTGTGCATCCAAATTAATATCAGTGCTGAAGACAGCAAGTCTGGCGCTGATTTACAACAAGCTCGCCTATTAGCCGAGCAAGTATCGACACTGCCAAATTTAGTATTACGCGGGATCATGGCGATTCCTGAAAAAACAAATGATCTCGATAAACTTAAATCACAATTTAACCAACTCGAATCGTTGTATTTATCACTTCAGCACCAATATAACCAGATAGATACTTTATCAATGGGTATGACTAACGACATGGAACTTGCCATTTCACAAGGAAGCAACATGGTACGTGTGGGTACTGCTATTTTCGGCGCACGAGGCTGATCACTCCGTTTTTATGGGGTTAAACAGTAATGATCAAAATATAAGGAATTAAACAATAATGATCACGAATAAAAAAATCGCCTTTATTGGCGCTGGAAACATGGCTTCAAGCCTCATTGGCGGCATGATCACAGATGGCTACCCTGCGGAGCTTATTTATGCTGCAAATCCAACCCGCACACGTTTAGATGTATTAGCAGAAAAATTTTCGATTAATACCACTCAAGATAATAACCATGCAGTTGCCTCTGCAGATATTATTTTTCTTGCAGTAAAACCGCAGTTAATGGCAGAAGTTTGCTCTCAATTAGCAGAGCACAGTGCTAACTATCGCGGTAAGTTGTTTGTTTCTGTCGCTGCAGGCGTGACTGTAGAACGCTTACAAAGCTTATTAGCTGACAATCAACCGATTGTACGAACGATGCCAAACACTCCGGCATTGGTACAAAAAGGCATGACAGGTTTATTCCCATCACCTGAAGTATCAGATGACGAGATAAAAACCATTGATAAGATCATGACTGCAGTGGGTAAAACCTGCTGGGTAGAAGATGAATCAGATTTAAATACGATTACAGCTGCAACGGGTAGCTCACCTGCGTATTTCTTCCTGTTTATGGAAGCAATGCAAGAAAGCATTATTCGCATGGGGTTCACACAACAACAAGCGAGAGAATTAGTGCAGCAAGCGGCATTAGGTTCTGCCGAGCTAGTACAACAAAATCCACATATTGATTTAGCGACCCTACGTCAAAATGTCACCTCAAAAGGTGGGACGACCGCGGAAGCGATACGCACTTTTGAAGAACACAATTTACGTGATACGGTCGACACTGCAATGCAGGCAGCCGTTACACGTGCAGAACAAATGTCAAAATTATTTTAATTCACTTACTCGCAACTGTTTATCTGAGCAGTTAGCAATAAACTTGAAGGGCTATTTATGAACGCGGCTAACTTTTTGGTCAGTATTTTATTTGAAACATACATTCTTATCATACTATTACGTGTATGGTTGCAAATGGCTCGCGCCGATTTTTATAATCCAATGAGCCAATTTATTGTCAAAGCAACACAGCCAGTTGTTAGACCATTGCGCCGTGTTATTCCAAGTGTAGGCGGCCTAGACTTAGCATCTGTTATATTCGCTTATGCCGTTGCCTGTGCAATGATTTATACTTTATTCGGCTTACAAACAGGTGCCGTTGCACCGATCCAAGACGTATTAATCTTGGCTGCAATTAAACTATTAAAGCAGTGCTTTAGCTTAGTATTCTACGTATTAATTTTACGTGCTATTTTAAGCTGGGTGAGCCAAGGTAATAGCCCAATTGAATACGTGCTATCACAGCTTAGTGAACCAATTTTAGCACCAATCCGCCGTATTATTCCTGCAATCGGTGGTCTTGATTTATCAATGTTAGTAGCCATTTTAGGCCTACAGTTTTTACAAATCTTAATTGGCGATCTCACTGGTATTCCATTCTAGTCTCCGCTTTTAAATGCAGGGTATTGCCCTGCATTTAATCAGCAACAAGCTAAACGTTAAGGCTCTCGTCTTGATCTCGTTCATTCCTTTTATTCTTTAATGTAGGAACTCATATGCCATCATTATTTAAATCTCTATTACTCACAATTACCTTATTATGTTCAGCAACAGTAAGTGCAGAACAAATGCAAAAATTGGGAGATTGGGATGTGCATTACATTGCTTTTCCAAGTACATTTTTAACCGCTGATGTAGCATCAGATTATGATATCGATCGCAGTAAATACCTTGGTATTATCAATATTTCAGTGCTTGATAGTGATACAAAAAAAGCACAAGCGGTAAAAATGACAGTCACCGCGCGTAATTTATTAGGTAACATCCGAGAGTTAGACGTACGTGAAATTCGTGAACAAAATGCGATTTACTATATCGCAGAAGTGCCTCACCGTAACGAAGAGACTTACCGTATCAAGGTTACATTAAGTAGCGGAAACCAAACTCAAGAGCTAAAATTCCAACAAAAGTTTTATGTTGATTAGGCTTTATCCGTGATCCGCAATCCTGTATAACCTGATTGCATAAATGAGTCGTATCGCTCATCGTATTTTTAACTTTCTATTAATTATTGATAAAGGCGCACCATGTCTAAAGTTGTTCTCGCTACTGGTAATCCAGGCAAAGTTCGTGAAATGTCAGCACTGCTTGCTGACTTTGGTCTTGAAGTACTTCCACAAAGTGATTTCAATATTGTCGAAGCCGACGAGACTGGCACAACGTTTATTGAAAATGCCATTATCAAAGCCAAGCATGCCGCGACACTAACAGGTCATCCTGCGATTGCAGATGATTCAGGATTAGCAGTTGATGCTCTACAAGGTGTTCCTGGTATTTACTCTGCGCGTTATGCAGGTGCAGATGCCAGTGACCGTGATAACTTATTAAAGTTACTTGACGCACTAAAAGGCGTACCAACAGCGCAACGTACCGCGCGTTTCCATTGTGTATTGGTTTACATGACTCATGCAGAAGATCCAACACCACTCGTATGTCACGGCAGCTGGGATGGCGTTATTACAGAACAACCAAGTGGTGAAGACGGCTTTGGTTACGATCCAATTTTCTTCGTTGAATCTGAAGGCTGTACTTCGGCTGAATTAACCAAGCAACGTAAAAGTGAATTAAGCCATCGTGGCCAAGCATTGACTAAATTGTTCGCCGCAATGCACGAACAACAAGCTCGATTAGCTGCACAATAATGACTAATACAGTAATAGCAACACCAGACGACGCAATGACAGCTGTACCAATGCAATTGCCTCCACTTAGTTTATACGTACATATTCCATGGTGTGTGCAGAAATGTCCATATTGTGATTTTAACTCGCATACGCAAAAAGGTAAGATCCCTGAAGATGAATATATAGATGATCTGCTCGCCGATCTTCGTAGCGAATTACCACGTGTATTCCAACGATCATTACATTCGATCTTCATTGGTGGCGGTACACCTAGCCTCATTAGTGCCGAAGGCATCGCTAAAATACTAAATGGTGTTGAAGCCATGATCCCATTTAGTGAGAACATAGAGATCACGATGGAAGCGAATCCGGGAACGGTTGAAGCGGATCGTTTTCACGGTTATGTGACCGCTGGTATTAACCGGATCTCGATTGGTGTACAAAGCTTACAGGCTGAAAAATTGAATTTATTAGGCCGTATTCACGATCCTGATGAAGCCATTAGAGCGGCTAATATTGCCACTGAATCACAGCTTAATTCGTTCAACTTAGACCTGATGCATGGCTTGCCACATCAAGATTTAAGTGATGCGTTATATGACTTGAATAAGGCTGTAGAACTAGCGCCTCCACACTTATCTTGGTATCAATTAACGATTGAGCAGAACACCCAATTTTACTCTAAACCACCTACCTTGCCGGATGAAGATATTCTTTGGGATATTTTTGAACAAGGTCATGCGTTATTGAGTAAAGCGGGTTATGAGCAATATGAGATTTCAGGCTATGCTAAAACAGGCAAGCAATGTCAGCACAATCTAAACTATTGGCGTTTTGGTGATTACATCGGAATCGGCTGTGGGGCTCACGGTAAGCTTACCGATCCAGAAACAGGTCAGATACTCCGTCGCAGTAAAGTAAAGCACCCGCGCGGTTATATGGACGCAAATAAGGCCTTCTTAGATAGTGAACATGTCGTGCCTCAAGATGAACTGCCTTTTGAGTTCTTCATGAATCGTTTCCGCTTAATCGAAGCAACACCAAAACAAGATTTTTGTGATTTTACTGGATTACCACTTTCAGTCATAAACGCGCAAATTGATACCGCGATACAGAAAGGTCTATTGAGTGAAACAGAAACGCACTGGCAAGTAACCAAACTTGGTCATCGTTATCTAAATAGCTTGTTCGATCTGTTTATCTAAAATAAAAGGGACGCAATAATTAATTATTGCGCCCCTTTTATTTTAAGCTGTATTGAGTCAATCTGTAATCAAATTCTGTTTAAAAAATTGAATGACCAAAACGTTCACTAAACAACTCTAATAATGCCGTACCGACTAATGAATTACCTGATTCGTTTAATTCTGGTGACCATACACAAATCGTTAATAATCCAGGGATCACGGCAACAATACCACCGCCAACACCACTTTTAGCTGGCATTCCAACACGGAAAGCAAAATCACCCGATTCATCATATAAACCACAAGTCGCCAGCAACGCATTTAATCGGCGATTACAACGCTCATTCACTAAACTCTTGTTACGATGACAAGGAACGCCTTTTTTCGCTAAAAATGAGAATGCTGTCGCCAATTCAATACAATTCATATTAATCGCACAGTAGCTAAAGTAACTTTGCAATACCGTTTCTACATCGTTATTGAAATTGCCATGTGATTTCATTAAATAAGCAATCGCAGCATTACGAGCCATGTGCTCAAATTCTGAATCAGCAACATCATGATCAATATAAATTTCAGTAGAATTAGCCAACTTTCGTAATAATTCCAGCATACGTTGTTTTGGCGCAGATAAACGGCTTTGTAGCATGTCAGCCACCACTAATGCACCAGCATTAATAAATGGATTACGCGGTTTACCTTTTTCAAATTCAAGCTGAATCAATGAATTAAATGCTTGTCCGGAAGGTTCTCGCCCTACTCTGGTCCATAACTCGTCTTCAGAAAAACGCGTTAACGCCGCCGTTAATGCAAACACTTTAGAAATACTTTGAATCGAAAATCGTTGGTCAGCATCACCCGCTGTAAATATATCACCGTTCGCCATACACACTGCAACACCCAATTGGTTAGGGTCTACGTTCGCTAATGCCGGAATGTAGTCTGCGACATGTCCTTCACCAATTAACGGGCGGACTTCGTCGAGGAGTTCTTCTAAGGATGCGTTAGATAGCATAGATAACCTATTTTAAATGCAGTGTTCGATGGCTGTAGATATAGCGGGAACAAAATGAAAATAAAGGGAGAGCTGTCAAAGCGTAGAAACAAGACAACAAATAACCAGCGGCTTAAAAATGATATTTTAAGCCGCTGGTGTTAGTAACTAGTGAGCAGGCTTATGCGCCTTCTTCACCGTACCACAAATCAAATAACGGACTAACAACAAGGTTTTGAACACCTTTTGCTTCTAACCAAGTTTTCACTTGTTCACGTTGTTCATCAGTACATTTACCGTGGGTTTCAGTACAAACCATACCATCCCATTCCAAATTACCGTCTGCAGCAAATGCAAGTTTATTTGGATCGATAACTTCAGCAATTAGACCATCTAAGATAGCGTCAATTTGATCTTCAGTTGTACCTTCAGCGAAATCCCAAGAAAGATCAAAACCTAGCTCTTGGAATTCATCTAGACGTAGTTTCTTACGTAGACGACGATTACGATTTGTAGCCATTATTACCTCGAATTACTTAGTACGTTTATAAATAATATCCCAAACGCCGTGCCCTAAACGGTGACCACGTTGTTCGAATTTAGTTAATGGACGCCAATCTGGACGTGGCACGAAATGCCCTTCTGCTGCAGTATTTTCATAACCAGGTGCAACAGCCATTACTTCAATCATATGCTCGGCATAGTTTTCCCAGTCCGTAGCCATATGGAAGATACCACCAAGAGCCAGTTTTTGGCGAATACTTTCTGCAAAACTAGCTTGTACGATACGACGTTTGTGATGACGCGCCTTGTGCCACGGATCTGGGAAGAATAATTGCATGCCACCTAGGCTACCATCAGCAATACAATCAGCTAATACTTCAACAGCATCATGACAGAATACACGTAGATTAGTGACACCACGTTCGCCAGCAGCCATTAGACATGCGCCAACACCGGGTGAATGCACTTCAATACCGATAAAGTTTTTCTCTGGTGAAGCGGCAGCCATTTCAACTAAAGATGCGCCCATACCAAAACCAATTTCTAATGTTACTGGGTTATCGTTACCGAAAACTTCAGCAAAATCGAGCATGCCCATGTCATGATCTAGACCCATTGTTGGCCAAAAATCTTTCATAGCGGCTTCCTGGCCTTTAGTTAAACGTCCTTCACGTAAAACAAAACTTCTCACTTTACGGATACGTTTACCGTCTTCTGTTAATTCAGGATCTGCTATTCTTTTATGTTCAGTCATTTTTTATCCAGTCGCCGTTATGACAGTTTAGTCGCCATAATCTATATAAATTTATCTGTTAATTCGGGCATTATCCAAAGATAGCTGAATTTGGCAAGTTTTGTGTGGCATAATTTCACCCTAAATTTCCCATAATTGCTAAAAATACCCGATGATACCGCTATTAGAAAATAATAAAGACACCTTTGCCCCGCGGGTACTTGCTTGGTTTAAAGACTTTGGCCGCAAGGATTTACCTTGGCAACAGTATCACGAACCTTACCCAACTTGGTTAAGTGAAGTAATGTTACAACAAACCCAAGTCAGCACAGTGATCCCATATTTCACCACCTTTATGGAAAAATTCCCAACCGTAACCGATTTAGCGAATGCCCACATCGATGAGGTTTTACACTTATGGACGGGACTGGGTTATTACGCACGAGGCCGTAATTTACATAAAGCCGCACAGTTAATCCGTGATGAATATCAAGGTATATTTCCTACCGAATTTGAGCAAGTATTAGCACTACCGGGTGTAGGTCGCTCAACTGCAGGCGCGATATTATCATTATCACTAGACCAACCACACCCGATCTTAGATGGTAACGTCAAACGCGTATTAACCCGCTGGGGCGCAATTGAAGGTTGGTATGGTGTAAAAGCAGTAGAAAATACACTGTGGGCGCTATCTGAAGAACTAACGCCACAACAACAGACCGCAAATTATAACCAAGTAATGATGGATCTAGGTGCAACAGTTTGCACTCGTAGCCGACCTGATTGTGATATTTGCCCCGTTAATGACGATTGTAAAGCGAATGCAATGGGAACCCCTACCGCATTTCCAACACCGAAACCGAAAAAAACAATCCCGGTAAGAACAGTACAAATGCTATTGCTTAAGCAAGGTTCGAGAGTGTGTTTACAACAACGACCGCCAACAGGTATCTGGGGCGGACTGTGGTGTTTCCCTGAGCGTGATGACAACGTATCATTAGAAGAACAACTGATGCAGTTTGGTATCAGTGAGTTTACGACACAAGAACTCGATGGCTTTAGACATACTTTTAGTCACTTCCATCTTGATATCAGCCCATTGTTAGTGGAAATAAATGCCACAACAAGTACGCAAATAATGGAACCTCAAGGTACTCTTTGGTATAACATAGAGCAACCGGCAACTGTGGGATTAGCAGCTGCAACTAAAAAATTATTAACATCTCAAGCATTGAGAGAGGCATAACATGGCTAGAATGGTTTTCTGCACACGCTTACAAAAAGAAGCGGAAGGTTTACGTTTTCAACTTTACCCTGGTGAAGTAGGCAAACGTATTTTTGATCATATTTCCCAAGAAGCATGGTCTGAATGGCAGCAAAAACAAACAATGCTGCTAAATGAGAAAAAATTAAACATGATGGATGAAAATGATCGTGCATTTCTAGAACAAGAAATGATCAAATACCTATTTGAAGGTGAAGACGTGGTCATTGAAGGCTTTACACCTAAAGCTTAATCCGATTGCCTAGCGTAATACTCTAGCGCTAGGCAAGCTTTAACCTAGAGACAAATCAATTACATGCCTATATTCCGTATACTATTTTTCGTTGTCAGTTGCAGTGCATTAACCGCCTGTTCGATGAGCGATTACCAACATTCTGTTGAACTTGCCAGTCTTAATAACACATCTCAAGCACTAGAGCGCCTCTCTTATCAGCAACCTGATTATCGCGCCAAAACTAAAAAAACAGACGAGAAAGACAACACCGCACTTAAAACCTTAAAAGACAACTTCCATAAACAGGTTAGTAATCTCTGGGGTAATACCAACAATGCATTTTCTACTAATTACCGTTATATAAAATATACGAACGACTACCGCAGTCGCTCTATTATTGATTTTAAGCAAAATAGTGTTCGCATTGAGACCCTAGACAACCAGCAATATCTTAAACAGGCGATTGAATATACGCTACTCGCCCCTGAACAGCCTAAATACACTGATTTTTACAGCAGCTACACTTCAGAAGTAAAAGGGACACCGTTTCTTTATCAGCAAGTGAAAGACAACGACGGTAAAACGATAAAATGGCACTGGCGAGCATCTCGCTATGCGAACTATCTTATCAAGCACAAGCGTAAACAAGTCACAATTAATGGCAATAGCGTTAATACAGTCACTTTTAAGCTAACAGCAAACCATACCGCGATTAGAGCGAAACGTTATCAGTCTAAAATTAGTCAATCTGCCCGACGCTATAATATTGATAAAAATATCGTAACAGCAATGATTAATGTCGATAGCTTATTCAATCCTTACGCACTTAGCCGTAATGGACGCATTGGCCTAATGCAAATATCAGACTCGATTGGCCAAGATGTGTTCCATCAACAAAAGAAATATCCTTTTAAACCACAGCCAAACTGGTTGTTTGATAACAGCAATAATCTAGATATTGGCATTAGCTACCTCGATTTATTAAACAAACAGTACCTTAAAAAAATTAAAAACCCGAAATCTCGCTATTATGCGATGCTCGCAAGTTACATTGCAGGGCCACAACATATGCTGCAAACCTTCTCAAAGAATAAAAATGAAGCACTTACCATCATAAATGGTTTATCTTCGTACGAAGTTTATCAAAGTTTCACCAATGCGCAGTCACGCGCCGAAATCAAAAGTTATGTTTACGCTGTTAACGGGCATTTTCGTCAGCTAGACCGCTAAACGTCAACAAAATGCACGTATTGTTGATTAATCAGACAGAGCATGGGGCTGTTGCATATTATTTTAATTAAACAGGGCGAAACAGTTGACGGATCGGCCTAAATTCTATTTAATAGCGCTCCATTGCCCGAATAGCTCAGTTGGTAGAGCAGAGGATTGAAAATCCTCGTGTCCCTGGTTCAATTCCGGGTTCGGGCACCAAAATTTGGAAAGAATAAAAAAGTGTAATATTGACTTGTTTTTTAAAATGAAGATGATATTATGCGACTCGCATTTAGTGCCGACTTAGCTCAGTAGGTAGAGCAACTGACTTGTAATCAGTAGGTCGCCAGTTCGACTCCGGCAGTCGGCACCATTTGCCCGAATAGCTCAGTTGGTAGAGCAGAGGATTGAAAATCCTCGTGTCCCTGGTTCAATTCCGGGTTCGGGCACCATATTTAAAAGGTAGAGATATTTAATTAATAGGTATCTTTATTTAAAACGCATTTAGTGCCGACTTAGCTCAGTAGGTAGAGCAACTGACTTGTAATCAGTAGGTCGCCAGTTCGACTCCGGCAGTCGGCACCATTTGCCCGAATAGCTCAGTTGGTAGAGCAGAGGATTGAAAATCCTCGTGTCCCTGGTTCAATTCCGGGTTCGGGCACCATATTAATAAGTAGAGATGTTTTAATTGTAGATATCTTTATTAGCGCATTTAGTGCCGACTTAGCTCAGTAGGTAGAGCAACTGACTTGTAATCAGTAGGTCGCCAGTTCGACTCCGGCAGTCGGCACCATTTGCCCGAATAGCTCAGTTGGTAGAGCAGAGGATTGAAAATCCTCGTGTCCCTGGTTCAATTCCGGGTTCGGGCACCATACAATTCCCCTTTAGTTCAGTTGGTAGAACGGTGGACTGTTAATCCATATGTCGCTAGTTCAAGTCTAGCAAGGGGAGCCAATTAAAAAGACCCAGTTATTTATATAACTGGGTTTTTTTTTCGTCCAAAATTTAGCACGGCCTCATATTTAAACTCATCTCTTCAATCCCCTACTCGATTTAAGTACCACTCTCCTATTTATATGAATCAACAGGCATAAAAAAACCGAACACTTGGTTCGGCTTCGTAATATCACCAGCACTCATTTAATAATGACTGATACTTACATTCATTATTAACAATATTAATTAGCTGTAATACTAATTTCTACACGACGGTTAGCTGCTCGGCCTTGTTTCGTATCATTTGATGCAATTGGACGACGTTCACCATAACCACGCGTTGATAAACGGCCTGATTTGATACCACGTTTATTTAAATATGCGCTCACAGATTCAGCACGCTCTTCAGAAAGCGTTAAATTAGACTCTGCACTACCTACGCTATCTGTATGACCAATAATACGTAATGATGACTCAGGGTACTCATTCAGGATTTTAGCAACACTGTTTAAGCTTGAGTAGATATCAGAGCTCAAGTTATAACCAGCTGTTTGGAAGCCGATACCTTTCGCCATGATAAGTTGTAGTTCATTTTCGCCTACACGTTTAACTTGCACACCAGAACCCGTCAATTCTTGACGTAATGCCTCTTCTTGACGATCGAAGTAATGACCAATACCACCACCAATTGCCGCACCACCTAATGCACCAAACAAGGCACCATTTTTCTTACCTGTAGACGCGCCAATTAACGCACCCGCAATTGCACCGCCAATCGCTGATTTCGTTGCTGTATTCGTTTCTTCTTCGCCTGTTGTCGCATTTTGGCGAGCACAGCCAGTCAGTGCTGCAACAATCATTATTGCTGTCATTGTTCTTTTCATCATTGGATAAGCCTTAATTATAGAAACGATATTGAGAGTTAGTGATCGCGAACACTGTAACTCAAATAAAATACAAGTGCATCGGTATATTTACTAGTTAATTAACCGAATACGCTTAAATAAGTGATTTCACTCTCACTATTCTACAATATAGACGCTTCTTACACAGCTTTACAATGACCTACCTTGAATTGTGACTCTGCGCACTCATCTATTACTAAGTATCGTAATACAATAATGCGAATGCGTTTTCTCAAAAAGGATACCTATGTATAGCTTTCTCAGAACATCATTAATTTTAGTGCTAATGCTAGCCGGTAAAGCGCCGCTCGAAGCCGCTACCATGCTTAGCCTTAGCCAAGCCTCTAATAACGGCAGTGCAACGAACCGAGTTCGCACACAGTTAAGCAAAGACTTAGCCGGTCTTTACCAGCTTCCTGATATGAACAGTACTAATATCATTCAACCTTATGACAACTTCGACGCGCTCTATTCATTAGCTGAGTCAGCACAAAATGAACTAGCAACACTTACTCAACAAATCGCCCTAATGTCTCAAACCAGTGCAGTTATTCCTGCTATTAAAAGTGTTGAACGTGCCCAAGCTAAAATTACAAACAAACACGATGGTGCAGTAGAAAAAATTACCGATTTAGCCCGTAGTTCTATTATTGCAAAAAACAGTCATGAGCTAATTAGTGCTTATGAGCTGTTAGAGCAAGAAACTGATATTATCCAAGTAAAAAATCGTTTTAATAACCCAAAACAAAATGGCTACCGTGATATCAACTTGCTCGTTCGATTACCTAAAACGCAGATGGTGGTTGAAGTGCAATTACATTTAGATCGTATCGAAGCGATTAAGAATGGTCCAGAGCATGACAATTACGCAAAAATTCAACAGATTACCCACAACGCTAAACAACAGCTGCGTGACGTATCAGAAATTGAATCATTTAAAGTTGCGCAACTAAAAGAAGAGTCGACTAGTTTATACCAAGTCGCTTGGCAGCAGCAGTTAATGCTAGAGCTAAAAACAAGCTTTAAACAAATGGCTTAATCGTTTATTTAAATAATCATGATTATAAAAAAGGCTCAACCATTATGTAAATGGTTGAGCCTACTCTCTTCTAACCCTAATAGCTTAAACGTAAAAAACGAAAGCCTTACACGTAAGTATAGGGTTTACGCGTAACCCCATTTCCAGTTGAACCTGATTTGATCTTGCATACCAAAACGCACCATCAACCAAGGAACCAGAGGTAACACTTTATAATGTGCAGCTTTCTTCAATACGCTTTTACCTGTACGGAAAAAGGTAACTTCTTCACCGCTATTTAAGATGCGAACAACAATCCTTTTTTGCTTGCCCTCTTCAGGTGTTACAACTTGCGCTAGGCTATATTCATGCGTCATCCCAGACCCGTTATAAACCAAAATAATTTGATCTTCAGTTAACTTATTACGCTCTAAGTAGCTTTTAAGCTCGCTACCCTGAAAACCAAACAAGGGATCTCTATTCATGTTATTTTCCATTTTTCATTAACTACAATTAAACTTTATTTAATTTCTTGCCAAAAAAAATGAGGCCTCCATTGGAGACCTCATCTTTTAACAATTCTGTGTGGTTATTATTCTGCAATAAACTCGCGAAGTTTTTTCATTGCATTTTTTTCTAACTGACGAACACGTTCAGCAGAAACACCATAACGATCTGCTAGCTCTTGAAGTGTTGCTTTATCTTCAGCTAACCAACGAGAATTAACGATATCTTGGCTACGGTCATCTAATTCAGAAATTGCTTTAGATAAACGTTGAGATGCACTTTGATCCCAATTTTCACGCTCAACTTGTTGCGCAACATCTGAAGAATTATCTTCTAAGTACTGTGCTGGAGAGAAGCTCATTGAACCAGAATCTTTATCGCTATCGTCATCAGCATATAAATCAAATGCTTGATCTGAATAAGACATTCTCGATTCCATTTCTACTACATCTTTGGTCGAAACACCCAATGTATCAGCAACAGTTTTCACTTCATCACTGGTAAACCAGCCTAAACGTTTCTTCGATTTTCGTAAATTGAAGAATAATTTACGCTGCGCTTTCGTTGTTGCTACTTTAACAACACGCCAATTACGAAGTACAAATTCATGAATTTCCGCTTTTACCCAATGCACCGCAAAAGACACAAGTCTTACGCCAACGGCAGGGTTAAATCGCTTCACTGCTTTCATTAAGCCAATATTACCTTCTTGGATTAAATCAGCTTGTGAAAGTCCATAACCTGCGTAACCACGGGCAACGTGAACAACAAAGCGTAAATGTGACATGATCAACTGACGTGCAGCACCAACATCACCTTCATTCTGCAAGCGTTCGCCTAGTTCCTTTTCTTGTTCAGCAGTTAACATTGGAATACTATTCACGCCCTGTATGTAGGCTTCAATGCTACCCTGAGGAACTAATGCCATACTTTGCATATCTTTGCTCATCAACAATTCTCCCATTATTACACGTTAATCCGCGAGATCTTATCACGCCTGATACTTATCGACAAATTCGACAGCCCGCGCAACCCCACAAATAAAGTATTATTGTATTGAATATTTTAAATCTATAATTCAGCTTACTGATAAATAACCAAAAAATACGTTACCCACATTAAAACTGTATTATTTATATACAATCTAGTTTAACCCTAGATTGTCAAAGCTCTAGTTTACTTACAGAAAATTACATTAACATGACAAATTAAACGGAATCAATCAGCAAATGCTCAGCCTTTCGTATGACTTTGCGTTATGAATAAAATTCAATGTTTCTTCTGTGATTATTCCTATCAAAATAATCAGTGCCAAAATAAAAAGGGCAGCCGATGCTACCCTTCTCAGTATTCCCTTTTAAATCTAGTGTAAGTCTGGCACAACACCCACTTGTGGCATATCCGCTAAACCAACATCACGTGCATGCTGCTCAAAACCTTTATTTTTCCAGAAAAATGCACCCGGCATCGTTGTTGGAATAACAAGCACATAAAACAGTGAACGGCTAACTGTTGCAGCCAACGCCACAGACACAATTGGCAATAACCATAACAAGCTTAATACGCCTGACGGTGCGAGTAATGCAAGTAACGTCACCGCAATAATATTTACTGCAACAGCAAGGTTACGTAGCTTGTACGTCTTACCGAATGTAGTACATTGCACATAATGCGACGCAGCGCCTTCACCCTGTTCAACATTTAAATGTTTTGCATGTGAGTACAGACCAAACGCTTCAATAACCAAGCCTGTAATAGCGATAGGCGCAAGCTCTGTTAGTAATGGATACAACTCTACTTCACCACTAACAGCGCTACCAATCACAGCGACAACGGCAGTTAATATCGTACCAAGAGCAATGGCAGAACCAACAAATGAACATGCGGTTTGCCAATGGTCCCAAAATGGACGTGCTTTAATACGATAGCTACGGTACATGTAATACAAGCCACCAGCAGTTCCAACTAAAGCAAATGCACCAAAGAATGCGGCAACATAACTAAAGAAGCTCAACTCAAAGAACCATGCCACACCTTGGAAAAAGGTAAATGCACCCATGAAACCAAAGAACAAAGCAACACCTAATCCTTCTCTACTTACTGGAGAATGCGCTAAGTTATTAAAACCACGATAGAAACGCTTAGGTTTACCAAGATGAAGAGTCGACATTAATAAACCGATAGCTTGCATCGCCATTAATAGAATAAGCAGTGATAAACCAGTTCCGGATTCAGCAAAGCCAGCTAAGCTATCAATACCCAATAACGGACCAAGAAAGATCAGTGCAAACGCACCCATGGCTGTTTGAGAAAACAGGGTGAAAATAACTAATGGATTTTCGCGCGAACTCAAACGGCCTAAGTTCCATGATTGTTCTTTACCGTCTTTTTCATCAACAACAGAACGGAATGAACCGTCATCTTGTTTATGGTATTTAAGTGGCATGTTATCAGTACGCGTCATTTCACGCTGAGTACTGGTTGTCTGTTGGAAGCGAATATTTGGGTTAGTGATACTTGGGTCAGGGAAACCAGGAATCGATGTTTTCGCTTGAATGCGATTTTCAGGCGTATTCTCAACAACACCAAAATTAAGTGCATTACCTAAACACGCAGATACACACGCTGGTTTTAAACCCACTTCTAAACGGTCTACACACATATTACATTTTGATACCTGACCTTTAATCGGATCAAGTTGTGGCGCATTGTAGGGACAAACCCACGTACAATAACCGCACCCAAAACAGGTATCAGGATCTTGTAATACCGCACCGTATTCAACGTGTTTCGTATAGGCTTTAGTTGGGCAACCTTTTAAGCAAACGGGATCATCACAATGATTACATGCCATCGAGATATTAATACGTTTGTAATCAGGGTAACTGCCACTCTCGACATAGCCCACACTACGGAATGCAATATGTGCAGGGTTATCATTCTTTTCACTACACGCTGCTTCACAGGCGTGACAGCCAATACAGTTATCCGCAGTAAAGTGAAAGGCATGTTGTTTATTACGATTAGGATTATCACCTACCGCTTTATTTTCATTAATGTTCATTGAACGGCCAGCTGGTAATTTACCTTCTGTTCGTTCAATTAAATCAATTTTTTTACCGTAAGTATTAACATCAAATATTTCTACATCGGCTAATTTTGCATAACTTTGTTCACCAACACGAGTATCAAAGATAGGCGTGCCTTCTTTAACAACCGGTTTTTCTGCCGCACCGATTTGATCAAGGCGGTCTCTAAATTGTTCTAACTTGTCTAACATAATTTATCCCTCTTATGTTATCGCATTATTTATAATCCAATATGTCCGTACACCACAGCGTATTCCGAATATGATTTAGTATGTCCGTCTTTCGCGGTTCATCTTCGCTGCTAGTTTCTGATCAATATGTTCAATACGAATTGAACTCTGCTTAAATGCAGGCTGACGTGAATGAGGGTCAAGTAACCCTAACGACAATCGATTAACGCAATCATGAAAATGGAATGGAATAAAGACAGCGTTAGGCGCGACACGCTGCGTTAATTGCACCATAACAACAGCATCGCCACGACGAGAGGCCAAGCGAACATAACTTTGATGCTTAATACCGAGCTTAGCAGCCGCGTCCGGATTCATTTCCATATACGGGGTTGGGCTATATTTGTTGAGGTTACCCATTTTACCGGTACGTGTACGCGTATGAAAATGCTCTACCACACGCCCACTATTAAGCCAGAATGGATATTCGTCACAAGGATGTTCATTATTATCAACCCAAGGTAACGGAATTAAATTAGCCTTACCTGTCGGTGTTGGGAATACACCATCGCTATATAAACGAGGGTTACCTTTATCAGTGTCATCACCTTCACGGTGTGGCCATTGGATACCACGGGCCTTTTCAATTTTTTCGTACGTCATACCTGAGATATCAAGATTACGCCCAGCCCCTTTTGATAGAGACTTCATTTCTTCAAACGCTTCTTCCGTCGTCACAGGGAAAGTTATTTTTTTACCATTCTCAAAACGTTTCGATAATTCAGAAAAAATCCAAAAATCAGATTTAGAATTACCCTTAGGTGCTTGCACGTTACTGACTCGGTTTACACGTCGTTCAGTATTGGTAAATACCCCTTCCTTCTCAGCCCAAACGGCAGCTGGTAAGAACATATGCGCATATTGCGTTGTTTCTACATCTTGATACGCATCTTGAACCACAAGAAAATCTAATTTTTCTAGCGTTTTACGGATACGTGAAGTATTTGGCATCGACGTCATTGGGTTTGTCGCTACTAACCACAGACCTTTAATTTGTCCCGTTTCAATGGCAGGAAAAATATCTGTTTGTGCTAAACCTCGTTTTTTCGGAAAGAACTCTGGGTCTATGCCCCAAAATTCAGCAATGTCGTTACGGTCTTTTTCTTTCTCTAATAAACGGTAACCCGGTAAACCAGAACAAGAAGACCACTCACGTGTGCCCATCGCATTACATTGACCAGTAATTGATAAGCTCGTCCCGCCAGGTACACCTATATTACCGGTAATAAGCGATAACGAATTACAACCAGTGATAGCATCACTACCATGGGTACTTTGATTCAGCCCCATCGTCCAGATACTCATGGCACGTCCCGCCTTCGCAAATAAACGCGCCACATGGCGGATCGTATCTTCATCGATGCCACAAATTTTAGCCGCTGATGTTGGATCAAAATCAGCAACACAAGCTCTTAACTCTTCAATGCCGTTGGTATATTTTTCGATATAGTCTTTATCTTCTAGCCCTTCTTTTAAGATCACGTGCATTAATGAATTCTGCAACACGATATCGGTACCAGGACTAATTGGTAAATGAATATCAGCAAACTGTGCAAGCATAGTGACGCGCGGGTCAACCACGATAAGCGGAAAGTTACGTGCTTCTTTCGCTTCTTTTAAACGCCAATAAATAACAGGATGTTGTTCTGGTAGGTTTGAGCCCCACGCAATCAAACAATCAGTATGCGAAAAATCATCGTAACAACCCGGTGGGCCATCAGAACCAAATGAACGCTTGTAACCTGATACCGCAGACGCCATACATAGAGTTGTATTGCCATCGTAGTTATTGGTACCGATACAACCACGTGCTAATTTACCTAATGTATAGAATTCTTCAGTGAGTAGCTGGCCAGTAGACACAATCGCAAATGAATCTTTGCCGTATTGATCTTGAATCGCTTTAATTTTATCGCTCATGGTATCGAGCGCGCTATCCCAATCAGTTTCTTTATAGATGTCATGAATTTGATCACGCACTAATGGGTGATTACCGCGACCTTCCGCTTCAAACAACTCATGCTCAAAGATACCTTTAATACATAGCTTGCCTCTGTTCACATCAGCATCTGCAACGCCTCGACTCGCAACAGCATTCCCTTGCTCATTAACTCCGATCTCAATAGAACAACCTGTAGAACAATATCCACACGTTGTATATTTCCATTCTTTAACCTGTTTATCCGCAATGCGAATAGGTTTTTGATCCTTGCGTCCGAAAATCATAAGACGTCTCCATTAATCTATTAAATTGCTCAACACATATTTTGATATCGTTTTTATATTTTTCATCTCATTATTTTTATAAATAGTCTTTATCGATAAGCACTATTTATAAAAATATATCCTTCTATAGATACAATTGAGCAATAACCAAGCCAGCTTATCTATTTATTGATAAAAAATAGATATATCACCATGCAACGTATAAACATCGCCATTTAACTGCAATTTCACAGCACTATTCATCATTTTCACACCACATTTACGTCAGTAATGAAATTAGGCTGCACCATGGCTGTGCGTGAGCGCAAAAACTGGTGCAACATCACACACTTGAATCTACTTGAAAACCATAAAAAAAACAGGGTAAGACAATTAAGTCTTTAGTATCAACAACTAAAGATGGTTTTGCATAGTTGGCACTGTCTTTGCGTTAGTATGTTCAGAGCCGTACTACAGGGATGTGAGTCATGACAATTGAATTAATAACCAAAGCGCAAACACAACGCACCAGTCAAGCTGGTCAAGCTGGTCAAGTAGCTTTAGTGGGAGCAGGTCCGGGTGACCCAGAACTACTCACACTAAAAGCGATTAAAGCAATTGAGAGTGCCGACCTGATCCTGTTTGATAATTTAGTCAGTACAGAAATTAGAGCGTTATTTCCAGCACATACGAAGACCATCTACGTGGGTAAGAAAAAGGCGGATCACTGTATACCGCAAGATCAACTTAATTTATTCATGGTAGATAAAGCAAAACAAGGTCTGAATATCTGTCGCTTGAAAGGTGGTGACCCCTTTGTATTTGGTCGTGGTAGTGAAGAACAATTAGTTCTCCATGCTCACGATATAAAAACGACAATCGTACCCGGTGTAACAGCCGCATCAGGTTGCACTGCATATGCAGGTATCCCACTAACTCATCGAGGGTTATCAACGGGCTGTACTTTCATTACCGGTCATCTGAAGAATGGCAAGCTAGATCTAAATTGGCCGCAACTTGCACACCTTGACCACACTTTAGTGTTTTACATGGGTCTTGGTAAATTAGCGGAAATTTCAGAACAGTTGACTCGCCATGGATTAGACGCAAATACACCCGCTGCATTGATCGAAAATGGGTCCACGCCACAGCAAAGAGAATTCGTTGGTACTGTATCAACATTACCGACACTCGCAATTGAACACCAATTAAAAAGTCCTAGCCTGATCGTTATCGGTTCAGTGGTCTCTCTCGCAGAGAAACTGAGTTGGAGAGATCTGGAGCAAGCGACAAAAAATCAAGCATTGAGCGCATAACGGAGCATGTCATGAAAAGAATTATAGTTGTCGGTAACGGCATGGTAGGTCACCATTTCATTGACCAATTTATTCAACAAGAAAAGATGGAAGAAGTTCAAATCACGACGTTTAGTGAAGAATCCCGTCTTGCTTATGATCGCGTTCAATTAAGTGCTTATTTCAGCGGTAAGACAGCTGATGACTTAATGATGACATCGCCAGAATACTATGATGACAACGGCGTTCAATACTTTGTAAACGATAAAGTGGTTGGTATCGACAAAGCAGCTAAAACAGTAACGACTGCACAAGGTCGTGTTGAGAGTTACGACAAATTAGTACTGGCGACAGGGTCATATCCATTCGTGCCGCCAATTCCAGGTAAGGACCAAGATCATTGCCTTGTTTACCGTACTATTAACGATTTAGAAGACATCACCGCATCCGCAAAAGAAAGTAAAGTCGGTGTGGTCATTGGTGGTGGTCTACTGGGTCTTGAAGCCGCTAATGCAATCAAACAGCTTGGTCTTGAAACTCACGTTGTTGAATTCGCACCACGCCTCATGGCTGTGCAAGTGGATGACGGTGGTGGCGCTATTCTTCGTAACAAAATTGAAGAATTAGGCGTAACGGTACACACAGAAAAAAATACCAAAGAAATTGTGAAAGGTGAAACTTGCCGTTACCGCATGAACTTTGCTGACGGTACTCACGTTGAAACAGACATGATCATCTTCTCTGCAGGTATTCGTCCTCAAGATGAATTAGCACGTTCATTCGACCTAACACTAGGCGAACGTGGCGGTATCCAGATTAACGATAACTGTTTAACGTCTGACGAAAATATTTTCGCGATTGGTGAATGTGCATTATGGCAAGGACGTATCTTCGGTCTTGTTGCACCGGGTTACCAAATGGCGAAAGTCGCTGTTGACCACATTGTTGGTGAAGGTAAGTTAGCATTTACAGGTGCCGATATGAGTACCAAGCTAAAACTGCTTGGCGTTGACGTTGCAAGTATCGGTGATGCGCATGGTAATGCCGAAGGCGCTCAAAATTATGTATTCACCAATGAAGCAGACCAAATTTATAAAAAATTAGTCATTAGCGAATGTGGTAAGAAGCTACTTGGCGCGGTCATGGTTGGTGAAGCTGAAGATTACGGTACATGGTTACAAATTTACTTAAACGACATGGATATTCCGGGTTCGCCTGAAAATATGTTAGTGCCACCAGCAGAAGGTGGTGCGGTAACGATGGGGATTGATGCCCTCCCTGATTCAGCCGTTATTTGTTCATGTCTTGATGTGACAAAAGGTCAAATTTGCGCCGCAGTACAAGATGGTGCAACCAATCTTGGTGATATTAAATCAATTACAAAAGCGTGTACCGGTTGTGGCGGCTGTAATAGTCTAGCGACTCAAGTACTCAATGCTGAACTTGAAAGCATGGGTGTTGAAGTCAATACTGACCTTTGTGAGCATTTCCCCCATTCTCGTGCTGAACTTGCCGACATTGTTCGTGTTAAACGCATTCGTACATTCGAAGCCTTACTCTCTGAATTTGGTTCTGGTCACGGTTGTGAAATTTGTCGTCCGACAGTCGCTAATATTCTCGCTTCATTCTGGAATGACTACATCCTAGAAGATGATCACCTTGGTCTACAGGATGTGAATGATGTTTACCTAGGTAACATGCAAAAAGACGGTACTTATTCTGTTGTTCCGCGTATTGCCGGTGGTGAAATCACGCCAGACAAGCTTATCGTGTTAGGTCAAATAGCCAAACAATATAATCTTTACACCAAAATTACCGGTGGTCAGCGTATCGATTTATTTGGCGCTCAATTACATGAATTACCAGATATCTGGAAATGGTTAGTAGATGAAGGCTTTGAAACAGGCCATGCCTACGGTAAATCAGTACGTACTGTTAAATCATGTGTAGGTAGTACTTGGTGTCGTTATGGTGTGAAAGACAGCATGGGCTTATCAATCGATATAGAAAATCGCTACAAGGGTTTACGTTCACCACACAAACTTAAATTTGCCGTATCAGGTTGTACCCGCGAATGTGCAGAAGCACAAAGTAAAGATATTGGTATTATCGCGACAGAAGGCGGTTGGGGTCTTTATGTGTGTGGTAACGGCGGTATGCGTCCACGTCATGCTGATTTATTCGCTACCGACCTAGACTCTGAAACACTGTACAAATATGTTGACCGTATATTGATGTTCTATATTCGCACAGCAGACCGCCTACAACGTACATCCGTTTGGTTAGAAAACCTTGAAGGCGGCTTAGACTACCTTAAAGATGTTGTTATTAATGACAAACTTGGTCTTGTAGCAGAACTTGAAAGTGAAATGGAAGCAAACATAGGTAATTACCAATGTGAGTGGAAAACGACGATTGAAAGTCCTGAAAAGCTGCTTCGTTTTAAACACTTCATTAACTCTGAAGAAAATGATACTGCAGTTCAGTTTGTTGAAGTTCGTGACCAAATACGCCCTGCAACTCCCGCAGAACGCGCAGGTCAAATTGAGATTGTAGAAGTGAGCTAATACAGTATTACCTCGCTTCACAATATCAACACATAACAAATAATTAGCAGGTTGAAACACCTGCTAAAACAAGATTTAAGGATTAATTATGACTACTTGGACTCAAGTTATTGCAAAAGACAAACTCACCCCAGACGCTGGCGTCTGTGCGCTCGTCAATGGTAAACAAGTTGCTATTTTCTTTGACCGTAAAACAGATCAGTTATTTGCCATTGATAATTACTGCCCAGCAAGCCAAGCAAACGTTTTATCGCGTGGTTTAATTACCTCAGTGAAAGATGTGTTAACCGTATCGTCACCACTTTATAAAGAGCATTTCAGCCTAACAACGGGTGAATGTCTTGAAAATGAAACTTTATCGGTACCTGTATATGAGGTTCGAGTCACTGATGGTATGGTGGAAGTGACTGCATAAGTAATAGCAGAACATTCAGTATTGATGTCATTGACAGGGAGTTATTATGTCGCCAAGACACTTGCAAGGCGGTGCGACCTTCACCATAGGTCAGCGTTCTGTTGAAGGCATAAAAGCCCATAATGAAGATGCCATCGGTATTCGTATTCCGGATGATTTACTGCTCACAACAAAAGGGGCTGTCGCGATTATCGCTGATGGAGTGAGCGCGGCAGAAGCCGGTAAAGAAGCCAGTGAAACCTGCGTACATAACTTCCTATCTGATTATTATTCTACGCCAGAAACCTGGTCCGTTGGTAAATCAACAGGTCAGGTACTAACAGCGCTAAACCGTTGGTTATACAGCCAAGGCAAACAGTTTTCTGATGCTCAAAAAGGTTACTTGACCACCCTCAGCACCATTGTATTTAAATCTCATTCAGCGCACTTACTGCATGTTGGTGATTCTCGTATTTACCGATTGCGTAAGAATAGCCTTGAACAACTAACACGAGATCACACAACGGTTGTCAGTAGTAAGCAGTCCTACCTTGCAAGAGCAATGGGATTAGATGTCACCCTTGAAGTCGATTATAAAGAAGTGGAATTACAAGTTGGTGATGTATTCTTACTATCAACGGATGGATTACATGACTTTGTCAGTGATAAACAGTTACGGGGGATTATTCAACAAGCCAATAATGCCCAAAGTAGTGATTTTGAAACGTGTTGTGAACACTTAATCCAGCAAGCACTTGCCAATAATAGTAATGATAATATCAGCTGTCAGCTATTACGTATTGATACTCTACCAGCACAAAGCGCTGAAGATGTGCATGTTCATCTCGCCTCAATGCCTTTTCCACCCGCATTACGCCCAGGGTTATCCATTGATGGTTTAAAAGTCATTAAAGAACTCCATGCAAGTAGTAGCAGCCATTTGTACTTAGTCGAAGACAAAGAAACAAAACAACAATATTGTATGAAAGCGCCCTCGGTAAACTATATTGATGATCCCGCTTATATCGAACGCTTTACCATGGAGACTTGGATTGGTTCTCGCCTACACAATCCACATATTTTAAAAATTGTCGAAACCAACAGAAAAAAAAGTAATCTCTATTATTTAATGGAAGTCATTGAAGGTATCACATTAGAAAAGTGGATAAGCCAAAACCCAAATCCACCAGTTCAAGATGTGCTTAATATCATTGAACAAGTGATTAAAGGCTTGCGGGCGTTTCACCGTAAAGAAACGTTACATCAAGATTTAAAGCCGGGAAACATCATGATTGACCAAAACGGACAAGTCAAAATAATTGATTTTGGTTCTTGTTTTGTCAAAGGCATAGCAGAAATAGCGACGCCACTACAGCGAGATAAAATTCTCGGTACCGCATCCTATTCCGCACCAGAAACAGTCATCAATGGGGATAGTACCGCACAATCTGATATCTTTGCCATATCCGTTATTATCTTTGAAATGCTCACGGGAAAGCACCCTTTTAATGGCAAGCTTGAAACCTGTCGTACTCAAAAAGCATATCTAAAAACCAAATATATACCGACCTATGAATACAATCCTTTAGTTCCATTTTGGTTAGACGGTACGATCAAAAAAGGACTGCGTTTCAGTCCAAGTAAGCGTCATGCAGATGTGTCTGAATTATTGTATGAATTACAGCACCCAAACCCAAAATATAAAAGTAACCGTAAGCAAGCCCTTATCGAAAAGAACCCAGAGCGTTTCTGGCAGGTTATCTCCCTGCTACTACTTCTTGCCTTGTGTATTTCATTATTTAGCTAGGGACTAAGCCTAAATCAGACTCTGTATGTAAACATACGTAAAACACCTACATATCACTGGCTATTAAATAAATGCTTAACTTATACAAGGTATAATATTGCCTTATAAAATTTAAAATATTTACCGCCTATAATTAACCCCCAGTAATATGACAGGAGCCCATAACCAATGAATAATGTGTTAACACTCATTATAAAAATAACCACACCTACATTACGTATCCTATTTTCTGCCCATCAATATTCGCGAATAGGAAAAAATTATGATTGATTATATATCGGTATTTATCTTTTTCTTCGCTGTGATTGATCCTGTTGGTACTGTCCCTGTCTTTATTGCGGCAACCAGTCAATTTGATGAGAAAGAAAAACGTAAAATTGCATTACAAGCGGCCGGTGCAGCAGCACTCATTTTGCTGTTTTTCATTGTCGCTGGAGAAGTCATTTTAACGGCCATTGATATCCCATTACCCGCCTTTGAAATCGCTGGCGGAATTGTATTATTTTTATTTGCCCTGACGATGATATTTGGCGACAGTAAACCCGATACCGAAGTGCAGCTGGTTAAAGATGGCACTGAAACAGCTATTTTTCCATTAGCTGTGCCCTCTTTAGCTAGCCCAGGTGCAATGCTAGCAGCCGTTCTATTAACTGAAAATTCGAGCTTTAGTCTTTTCCAGCAAGCTCAAACGGCTGGCGTGATGATATCAGTGCTATTTATTGCTTTTATATTAATGCTAGCAGCGAGTTGGATTCATCGCTTTATCGGTAATAGTGGCGCCAGTATTATCAGTAAAGTAATGGGGATGATCTTGGCTGCCGTGGCAACAAACAGTGTATTATCAGGTATTAAAGTTTATTTCTTACTTTAACTTAAAAACAAAAAAGCCCTATACCAACATGATATAGGGCTGTAACTATTCCATTATTCAGTAATATGATTATTCAAAAATAAAATATCACCTAAACAACAGCTTATTTATTCGAAATGAAACCAACAGCTTCATACGCTTTCGCTAATGTTGGCGCTGCACGCTCAGACGCTTTCTCAGCACCAATACGCATGATGCGATTCAGTTCTGTCTCATCAGCACGTAACTCGTGATAGCGTGCTTGAATAGGCTCAATCATAGCAACAACAGCGTCAGCAGTATCACCTTTCAAGTGACCATACATTTTATCTTCGTATTCAGGTACTAGATCTGCAACTGGACGTTTAGTTGCTACAGAAAGCAATGTAAGTAAGTTAGATACACCCGGCTTTTCTTTATTATCAAAGTAAATACGCGCTTGCTCATCACTATCCGTTACTGCACTTTTCAGCTTCTTCGCAATTTTTTTCGGCTCATCTAATAATTTGATGAACGCTTTTGGATTGTCATCTGACTTAGACATTTTCTTCAGTGGATCTTGCAGGCTCATGATACGAGCGCCAAACGTTGGGATCATCGGTTCTGGTACTTTAAATACGTCACCGTAGATATTATTAAAACGTGTCGCAATCGTACGCGCTAATTCTAAATGCTGCTTTTGATCATCGCCTACTGGCACTTCATCTGCTTGATAAAGTAAAATGTCTGCTGCCATTAATACTGGGTAAGTATATAAACCAGAATTACTGCTGCTCGAGTTGTTCGATTTATCTTTAAACTGCGTCATGCGGTTTAATTCACCCATCTGCGTATAGCAGTTAAGTAACCAACTCAATTGTGCATGTTCTGGTACTTGAGATTGTAAAAAGATAGTCGACTTTTCAGGGTTTAGACCACAAGCAATATACATAGCTAAGCCTTCAAGCACCTGAGATTTAAACTCTTTCGGGTCTTGACGTACCGTAATGGTATGCAAGTCAGCTAACATGAAATGACAGTCACTGTGTTCCTGCATGTCCAGCCATTGATTGATTGCACCAATATAGTTACCAATCGTCATACTGCCTGAAGGCTGAATACCACTTAATACCACAGGTTTTGTCATAATATATTTCCCAATCTCTTTAATTTATTCAATTGTGGGCAAGTATATAAACTTACCCAACTCTATTTATACTGTTATCGCGTTACGGCTAACATGATGACCAATTAACTACTTTAGCTTCACAACAGACAGTAGCTCACTGATATCATCAGCAACGAAGTTTGGATTACTGTCACTAATTGGAATACCGTAGTTGTAACCATAAGTTAAACCAAAACTAGTAAAGTTTGCCGCTTGTGCCGCAATAATATCGTTTTTAGAGTCACCCACCATTAGCGCATCTTCCGCGTTAAACTGGTAATGGTCTAAACAATGTAATAACGGTAATGGATTTGGTTTTTTCTCTGCAAGCGAATCACCACCAAGTACCACTTCAAAAAACTCACTGATACCTGCTAATTCAAGTACAGGCGTCGTTTGTATCATGGGTTTATTTGTCACGATAGCCAGTTTAAATCCAGCGTCGAGTAATGCTGTTAGGGTTTCTTTTACATTTGGGTATAACACGCTATGTGTGAATACATTTGCAGAATAGTGCTTTAAGAACGATGCCAAAGCATCATTAAATAAAGCAGAATCAAGATCATCAGCAACGTTTACGCTACCAGATAATGCACGCTGCACTAATACTTGCGCACCATTACCAACCCAACCACGCACTTCATCTTCAGAAAAATGAGCACGGTCAAAATCACTCAGCATGCAATTAACTGCAGCTGCTAAATCTGGCACACTATCAACAAGGGTACCGTCTAAATCAAAACAAATAAGCTTAAACATTGGCTTTTTCTAACTCCGAACGCATTTCATCAATGACTTTTTTATAATTTTCTTGGCCGTAAATCGCAGAGCCAGCAACAAACATATCAGCGCCTGCTTCTGCAATTTCACGGATGTTATCAACTTTAACGCCACCATCAATCTCGAGAATAATATCGCGACCACTGGCATCAATTAATTTACGTACATCTCGTAATTTTTGTAATGTTGAAGGAATAAAACTTTGACCGCCAAAACCAGGGTTTACTGACATTAATAAGATCATATCTAACTTATCCATCACATAATCTAAGTGATGTAACGGTGTTGCAGGGTTCAATACTAGACCCGCTTTTAAACCATGTTCTTTAATGAGCTGTAGAGAGCGGTCTACATGATCAGATGCTTCTGCATGGAAGGTGATCATTGATGCGCCCGCTTTGGCAAATTCATTAATCATATGATCAACAGGTCGCACCATCAAATGCACATCAATTGGTGCGGTAACACCGTGGTCACGTAATGCTTTACAGATCATAGGACCAATGGTTAAGTTTGGCACATAGTGGTTATCCATAACGTCAAAATGGATAACGTCTGCACCTGCGGCAAGTACGTCGTCGACTTCTTGGCCAAGGTTAGCAAAATTAGCAGATAGAATTGAAGGGGCAATCAGAAAGTTTTTCATTTGGCGTGCTCTCAGTTGTTGTTATTCCATTACTCTATGCAAATCTTACCCTAAGTTAGCCCCTAGGGTAAAATAATAAAAGCAGAATAACACTGACAACTCAGTATTCACCGAGAAATTAAGGCAATAACCTTAACTCACTGCGGCTTTATCACTATTTTTATCGGTTTTGTTATCGGTATAACGCCAGTAGTTCATCTACTTTATTACGCTTACCTGCATTACGACTAATTGTACGTTTAACCTGAACGACTTCAAATGTAGAGCCATGGTATAACTCACGAGTTAACGGAATATCATGGTTTGAAATCAATATTGGAATTTGGCGATCTTGTGCTGTTTCACGAGAAACTTTAGCAAGCAAAGCCTGATCATCTAAGCTAAAACCATTACTCGCATACGAAGTAAAACTCGCCGTAGTACTTAGTGGTGCATACGGGGGATCACAATAAACCACATCGTCACTGTCTAAACGTTTGTACACATCTGAGTAAGACTCACAAATAAACGTCGCTTTCTTCGCTTTCTCTGCAAAGAATCGTAACTCTTTCAGTGGGAAATAAGGTTTTTTATATGAACCAAAAGGCACATTAAAGCCACCAGATTTGTTATAACGACATAGGCCGTTAAAACCATGACGATTCATATACAAGAACATTAATGAACGCTGATAAGGGTCACGTGTATGATTAAACTTCTCACGTATTTTATAATAACGTTCTTTGTCATTAAATTCTGGCGTAAAGAAACGCTGCGCATCAGCAATAAACTGTTCCGGCTTTTCTTGCAGAATTTTATACATATTAATCAAGTCAGGATTAATATCATTTAAAAGGTATTCGTCATAATCAGTATTTAAAAACACTGATCCAGCCCCAACAAACGGTTCAACTAAACGCTTACCAGCCGGTAATTTTTCACGTAGATGATCAACCAGAGAATACTTACCTCCGGCCCATTTCAAGAAGGCGCGCGTTTTCTGCATTTGTGACTTGTACCGCTAAATAAAAGGGGGCCGATTGTACATGGATTAGTGAAAAATTGCGCTGTTTATTTATAAATCTCTTTGGATTTGAGCGAATCGTTTCAGCCAAGGCTTATCTTTTTGTACCGTTGCTGGTAACTTTTGTTTCGCCGCATTTGCTTGCTCAACACTCGTAAAACTACCGTAAAGAACGACATACCAAGGTTTGTTGTTACGTGTTGTTTGATATGTCCAAATATTCTCAGCTAATTTATTCTCATTTAAGTACTGTTTTAACTGAGATTCACGACTTAGCCCTGCTATTTGAAATGTATAATTTTTCGCCGGTTGAGCCATTACCCACGCATGATCAGCCAGTGTTTGATCAACGGAGTCAGTCTCTTCAATACTAGGTAGTTTCGCGTTTTCAACAACAGTTTTACTATCAATAACTGGGGCGGAATCAAGAGTGACTTGTTTCGCGATCATCTTGTTAACTGCGGCATCATCAATAACAACACGCTGCTTTTGTGTTGATGAGATAGGCTCACTTACAACAGGGTCTGTTAACGTGATGGTGTTACCTATTTCAGTTGGTAACTCGTCATCCCAATCACTTGCCAGCGTTTGCGGTTCGGTCATATCAACAATCGGTGTCGCTTCAACAGTGACATCATCATTAGATATCTCAGGTTCTTCGAAAAAATCTTGCTCTATAACGACAGCATCTTGCTCGGTTTGATAAGCATCATAAAGAAATGACCCTGCACTGCCTAACAATAGAACGCTTGCAATAACGGCTGCCAGATAAAATGACTTGTTGGGTGCAATCGCAGACTTACCAGTCTCTGAATGCTGTGAATCAGGCGCATATACCTGACCCTGCATAATCGCTCGCGCACACTTTGTTAATTCTGCGGGATTCCCCTTACACGCCTCAATTTGACGATTAATTGCGTCCTGATTGATGAATGTCGGTTTATAATTCGCTTGAGAAAATTGCTGCTCAACAAATTTAGCGGCCGCTTGTGGATCTAATACTGTCATTTCCAACTCCAACACATTCGTTGCTGATTTTGCAAATTGCAGCATGGTTATATCAACCCACTTACTCTCTGCAAATAAAATGATATTTACTTTAATATTAATTCTTTTATTAAGGCTTAATTCCACTAATTGCGCAAATTCAGTAATACACGCTGACGATAGCGTCATGGCGTTATCAATACATACTGTTAACTCATGCTCTAATTGCTGAGCTAATAGCGGTAAACTGTCTATCAAGGCTATATGCGCATTGAAACGTCCATCATAACTGATCTGTTGTAATATTTGAGTCCTGATAGCCGAATCATCATGACACTGTTGCGCATCAAGGGTAATCGTTTTTTGATTAAAGTCTGATTCTACATAATTGCGTAATACAGTTGATTTTCCTGAACCGGATTCACCGCTTACGAGTAATAAATGAGAAGAAAATTGAGTGAGATGACGCAGCCGCTCACACAGCTGCGTTTGAGAATAAATTTCAGTTTGAACTGAATAGTGCACTAGAATCCGCCTGATTATGGAAGTTCACCACATCACGTAGTGTATTTTCAGTTACTGTAGATAAAACTTCAGCACTACCAATCGATGTTGGTAAAATAAAACGAAGTTCACCATTCAGCACTTTCTTATCACGCTTCATGTGCTTCACAAATGCGTCAAAACCCATTTCTGCAGGGGCAAGTAAAGGTAATTCCGCAGCAGCAATTAACGCAGCGATGCGTGCGACTTGAGACGCTGTTAATAATCCCATTGATGCCGATGTCTGTGCTGCCATGATCATGCCAGCAGCAACCGCTTCACCGTGTAACCAAACGCCGTAGCCCATTTCAGCTTCAATAGCGTGACCATAGGTGTGACCAAGGTTAAGTAGAGCACGTAAACCCTGCTCTTTTTCATCAATAGCAACAATTTCAGCTTTAATCTCACAACAACGATAAATTGCGTATTCTAACGCAGCAGTATCGAGTGCCATAAGCGCTGTCATGTTTTCTTCTAGCCAAGTAAAGAAGTCTGCATCATAAATGATCCCATACTTAATGACTTCAGCCATACCAGCCGCCAGTTCGCGTCGAGGTAAGGTAGCTAAACAATCCGTATCAATAAAAACAGCATTGGGCTGATAAAAAGCACCAATCATATTTTTACCCATCGGGTGGTTCACTGCCGTTTTACCGCCAACTGAGGAATCAACTTGACTCAACACTGTCGTCGGTATTTGGATAAAGGGGATACCGCGTTGGTAACAGGCGGCAGCAAAGCCGACCATGTCACCAATAACACCACCACCGAGAGCAACTAACGTGGTATCACGTCCGCAGTTCTCACGCAGTAGCGCGGTAAATATTTCATTCAAAGTATCTAAGGTTTTAAATTGCTCACCATCAGAAAGAATAATACTGTCGAATTTATAGTCGTGTAACAATGCTTGAACACGTTGTAAATACAACGGTGCAACCGTATCGTTTGAGATCACGACCACTTTATTAGTGGTTATTGCAGCCTTAAATTGCGCAGCTTGCGTTAATACACCTTCACCAATATAAATCGGGTAGCTCCGCTCACCCAGTTCAACAGTTAACCTTTCCATGTGACTCCAATTAAAAATCCAATAACTTTATAATTTGATTCGCTACAACTTTCGCACTTTGTTCATCTGTTTTAACTGTAAAGTCTGCAATCTCTTCATATAAAGGATTACGCGCATCAGCTAATGTTTCCAAAACGTCACGTGGTTCATCAGTTTGTAGTAAAGGACGACGTTTATCACGAGATGTTCTAACTAACTGCTTATCGATAGTTGTTTCTAAATAAACAACTACACCACGAGCAGAAAGGTAATTACGACTCTCTTTACTTAAAATAGAGCCACCACCCGTTGCTAACACAATACCTTGCTCTTGTGTTAGATCGTCAATAACTTCCGCCTCACGAACTCTAAAACCAGCTTCACCTTCAACATCGAATACCCATGAGATATCAGCACCAGTGCGGCGTTCAATTTCATGATCCGAATCGATAAAGTCTAAATGCAACTGGCTAGCTAGTTGACGACCAATTGTACTTTTACCTGCGCCCATTGGGCCTATTAGGAATATATTACGTTTTTCAGCCATTTTAACTCTTCAATAAATCTAAAGTAATAACACCCTTTTTCTTAGGGGCACCAGACCTACCTATAAAATGTCCTCTTGATTACAGTAACCAGTGATGAGACATTTTGGCAATAGCCAAAATCAGCAACACCCGGTAAAAAACCAGGTGATGACATTTCAGGCAGAAAAAGACCGCTATTTATATAGTTTTTGCGGCCTTTTGTCAAAGGTAGGTTACAACGTATCCACTACCACTTTTGGTGTAACAAAGATAAGTAGCTCTCTTTTTTGATTAATATTCTTGGTACTACGGAACAAAACACCTAACCAAGGGATGTCTCCGAGTACTGGAACTTTTGTTACAATCTTTTTAATTTCATGCTTGAATATACCACCTAACACCACAGTTTCGCCATTCTCAACCAACACTTGAGTACTAATAACTTGAGTATCAATTGATACAGCTTCACCGCCAACAGTCTTCACATCATCACCTCGGGTATCCTGATTAATTTTCAAATCTAAGATTATTTTATTATCCGGGGTTATATGTGGTGTCACTTGTAAACCTAATACCGCTTTTTTAAAAGCAATAGAAGTAGCGCCACTTGAGCTTGATTCAACATACGGAATTTCCGTACCTTGTTCAATATACGCAGACTTTTGATCTGTCGTGGTAATTCTTGGACTCGCAATCACTTCTGCTTTTTGTTCAGCTTCTAACGCAGAAAGTTCTAAATCGAGTATCTGGCCATTCGCTAATTCAGCAATCTGAAAAGCAATAGAGCCAGCTGGTGAAGCAACAGGTAAGTTGACATTGAGGCGATCTCCAATCCCAGGCGTATTACCACCTGCTAATGAATCATTACCTTCAATAGAGCCCGATGATAAACCAGAACCACTACCAATATCAGTGCTACCACTGAGACCCCAGCGGATCCCTAATTCATCATCTAGATTATCAACTACAGAAACCATTCTGGCTTCAATGACAACCTGACGTACTGGCACATCAAGTACCTCAACAATACGCTTTACATTAGTTATCACAGTATCAGTATCTTTAATTAATACCGTGTTAGTACGTTCATCAAAACTAACGCTACCTCGCGATGATAACAGACTAGAATCTTTTTGTGCTAAAAGCTTTGTGATATCAGCCGCCTTAGCAAAGTTAATTTGAATAAATTCAGACATGAGTTCAGCTAAATCTTCGACTTCTTTTTTGCTAACGAGATCACGGCGTTCTAATGCGGCAAGTTCATCCGCAGGAGCAACCATCAATACGTTACCGTCTAGTTGCTTACTCAAACCTTTAACTTTCATCACGATATCAAGCGCTTGCTCCCATGGTACACTATCTAAACGCAGCGTGATATTACCATTCACCGAATCGGTAGTAACGAGGTTAAATTCATTAAAATCAGCAATTAACTGTAATACTGTACGTACAGGAATATCTTGGAAGTTAAGTGAAATTGCCTGACCTTGATATTTACTGCCTTTTTCATCTGGATCTTTTTTGGTGATTTCAATAACAAATATATTATCAGCTTGATCATAGCGATAATTAAAATCATCACTCACTTCTAATTCAAACGCTGTTACACCTTCATCATGGAAGGTTTCTACCGCCGTAACAGGCGTACCAAAGTCAGCTACATCTAAAATATAGAGCAACTTTTTTAAAATAGCAGTACTGTGAAACTCTGCAATTAATTTATTACCTTTACGTTTAATATCGACAGCCATCGAACTATTTTTCATCGTCAAAATTAACTTACCACTGCCATTATTACCTGTTCGGAAGTCAATGCCTCTAACTTGGTTTACAAAACCATTAAAGTCCTCTTCCTCATCCTCTTCAATAGAAATAATATCTTCGACTTGAGGTATTTGAACCCTCACTTGTCGACCATCTTTAGTCGCGAGTAATGAAGGGCTAACAGCTGCAGCTGGCACACCTAAATTATCAATATTACTCTCAACAACTGAAACGGCAGGTAATATAGCGCTGTTACCAGTCGTAGCTACAGTAGGCTCAATAGCGAGTACTAGTGCATCTGCATCAGCGGTATGCTCAGCAACTTCAGGTACTGTAATGTCACTCTCAAGTAACCCAAAGGTCGCGATTAAACGATTATCAGTTTGTACAATCTGATAAGGAACTAACTCATCTAATGCGATAGTTACCTTAAGGCCTAAATCAACACGTTCAGCAGCGACATTCAATACATGACCTTGTTCGATAACAACAGGGTTCAATAATAAAGTAGAACTTGCATCTGGAATTAAAATAACCAATTGATGTGGTGAATATTGTAATTTATCTGCATATTCAACAACATTTTCACTAAACTCTAGTTCTAGCTCTAATTGTCCTTCTGCAAGATCGTTTAAGTGAATTTGCTTTAACTGCGGTTCAGCAAAGCTGAAGGCAGAACATAAAATGGTCGTCCATAAAACCAACGTTCTGACGAACTTGGTACATCTTACATGTGATTTAGTCATTTTATCATCCCTGAAAATGGCTTAACTGTGGTCTTAGTTACTATTTAACTGTTGTCTTGATTACTAAGAGGAATTTGAGTTGTGCGAACTTGCCAGCACCCTTTTCCCGTTAATATCAACTCTGAAAGTTCAATATAGTTTTTGGTAATATCAAGTATTTCTCCGTGATTAAGTCCAATATAATCACCGGGTGATACCCGAAATATTTCCCCCGAGCTTGCTCTGATTAATCCCCATAAGTGTTCCTCACTCCCTAGGGTGCCATGCATATTTAAATTATCTAATGAATATGTTTCTAACGGCCCTTTAGTCCGCGCAAAGTTAGGTTGTGGGCAGTCTTGTGGAAAGGGCGTTTCTGCTTTTACCGATTCCGGACGAGGATTAGAAAATGGATTTCGAGCCCCCGTTTCGGAGTAATGTAATGCGAGAAAATTATCCATATCCGGTACACTTTCAATTAAGGTGCTTTTCCGCCCTTTAATCTCGTTAATATAATTAACCAGATCCTGATTATCTTCAGTGCAACCCGTGGCAACAAGCGCTACAAAAACGAGACTAGTTATACGTTTCATCCCTCCCCCTTATAACGATAAGTACGGGCAATCATATTCACTTTTAGCAATTCCCCTTGTAGCTTAGTAATAGTGAAATCTTCTAGCGTTACAATCCGTGGTAGCGCTGCAATATCACTAGTAAACTGACCAAGTTGATGAAAAGTGCCAATGACCTCTAGGCTAACTGGGACTTCATAAGAAAAGTCTCGTTTTACTTCTTTTAACCATTTGAATTTCCGTAACTGTAAACCGTTATGCTGACCAATGTAGCTTAAGTCATCAAGTAGCCCTGCAGTCTCACTTTTTGAAGGTAACTGCCTAAGCATGTTATTAAATGAGTTTTCCATCTCAGACATTTGGTCGGTATACAATGCTAAATTACCCGCGAGACTAGCCTTAGCTTCAAACTGTAATTTTAAACTTGCTTCTTTTCTTTCAATATTTTCGAGATCTTTTAGCGAGGCAGCAATAAAAACCCAATAGAATAATGCCGCAATTAACACTGACAAAATAATATTGATCGCAATTTTCGCAGGTTTAGGCCAATTACCCAGATCTTCAAGATCAAGTTCATTTAGTTCTTGTAGATTCATTTTAACTGCCCCCATCCGTCGCCATTGGTGTTACTGAGAATCGCATTTCAAAGCGGTTCCCCTCCTCTTCCGATAGCGCCACAATTGAATCTAAATTACCATTTTCAAGCCAAGTAGACTCTTCGATATTACGCAGTAATACCGCAAGACGTGTATTTGAATCACTGGTGCCATTAATTTTAATAATGTCATTTTTAAAGGTTAGCTTGGCGAGGTTTACACCTGCAGGTACTAGTTGAGGCAAGGTATTCATCAGATGCGTGGGGGTATTACGACTACGCTGCAAACTTTGAATTAAATCAATACGTTCTTGTAGTTTATCTTTACGGCCACGTAACTCTTTAATTTTTCCAAGTTTGATATCAATAACTTGCATCTCTTGCATCAACAACGCATTACGCTGTTTTTGATTATTGATGTAACCACCAACAACCATATTCAGCATAATCATAACGAGCAATGTCACACCAAGACTCGCGCCACTTAATGTAAAAAAGTGCTGTTGTCGACGCTTTTTCTCCGCGTCTCGCCACGGTAAAAGGTTAATATTTGACATTAAAGCGCCCTCATCGCAAGACCAAGAGCCACCATATAACGCGGACCATTAGCGATTAAACGATCTTTATCTTCAACCTCTTCTGAATAATCAAATTGTGAAAAAGGATTGGCTACGCGGGTAGTAATACCAAGCTCACTCTCAACTTGATCCGCTAATTCCATGATTAATGCAGAACCACCACTAAGTGTGATCATATCAATTTTTTGTAGCGTGCCAGAATTAGTAAACAGTTGTACATTACGACGGATTTGCTGGATGCAACTTGTCACATAAGGTGCGAGCACATCGATATCGTAATCCAGTGGCAATTGTTGAGCGATCTTCATTTTTTCTGCTTCATCACGCTTCAAACTATAGTTGTCAGCAATTGTGCGAGTATAGTTCTCACCGCCAAAATTCTGAACGCGCGAATAAATCGACTCACCCTGATACAACATAGAAAAAATAGTCATATTCGTTCCAATATCAATCGCGGCAACCACTTTGCTATCATCTTGTAAGTCCGCTAAGCGTAAATACAGATCATGAGATCGCGCGAGAGCATGTGCAGCCACATCAACAATTTGGGGAACAAAATCGTTTTCTTCTAAACAACCCGCTAACGAAGTCACGCTTTCGGTGCGAGTCGCACTCAATAGCACATTATGTTTGCCTGGGTTATTGTCGTTAATACCTAGTATTTCAAAATCCAAGCTAATCTCATCAAGTGGAAAAGGAATTAAACTTTCCGCTTCCAATTCGATATGCATTTCCAGCTCTGGGCCTGAAAGATCGGTATCAACATAAATAATTTTTGTAATAACATTAGTGCCGGATACGGCAGTGGCAGCTTGTTTATAACGGAAAGGGAAATCTTGACGCACTTGTTGCAACACATTAGTTAATGCTTCTATATCTTGCAATTGGTGATCAACGACACATCCTTTTGGCGTTGCTACCTCTGATACCATATCTACCACGTAATGCTCTGATCGCTTAGACAGCGCAAGGGCTTTTACGGAAGATGATCCAAAATCAACTCCGATCATTGCCACTGTCTGATTCCTTTTAAACAGCTTTAGCATGATGACCTTCAACTCTTTGTAATAACAATGATTGTATTTTGTTAATTATTTGTTACGCACAAAGCATACAGATTTAAATGTCTGAGGTCTATCATAAAGAACTCGTACTATTTCACAAAACAGAGATATACTACGCAATTATTGAGAAATTATTGTGGACATTATTGTGAAATGGATTAAACGATTATCCGTATTTTTATTCGTCAGCGGGTTGCTTGGCGTAGGTAGTATAGTTGCACTTTACTTCTATATTAAGCCTGAGTTACCTGATGTAACAACATTAAAAACGATGCAACTACAGACACCAATGAAGGTTTATAGCCAGGACGGCAAACTGATCTCTCAATTTGGTGAAAAGCGTCGTATTCCCGTTAGTATTGATGAAGTACCCCCTTTAATGATCAATGCGTTTCTTGCGACCGAAGATAACCGTTTTTATGAACATCCCGGTATCGATCCCATTGGTATTGTGCGCGCAGCCAGCGTGATGATTATGACTGGTGAACGCAAACAAGGCGCAAGTACCATCACTCAGCAGGTTGCTCGAAACTTCTTTTTAACGCGAGAAAAAACCTTTATTCGTAAGATTAAAGAAATCTTCTTAGCGTGGCATATTGAACAAAACCTCACTAAAGACGAGATTTTAACCCTCTATCTCAATAAGATTCCACTGGGTTACCGTTCGTTTGGTATTGGGGCAGCAGCACAAGTTTATTATGGTAAAACATTAGATGAATTAACGCTGGCACAAATGGCGATTATTGCAGGTTTACCTAAAGCACCATCGGCTTTAAATCCAATCCGCTCACCAAAACGCGCAAAGGCACGACGTCACGTTGTATTACTGCGTATGCTCGATGAAAACTATATTACGCAAGCACAGTTTGAAGAAGCCAATAACGCACCAATTACAGGTAAATATCACGGCGCAGAGATTGACTTATCAGCACCTTATCTTGCTGAAATGGTACGTGCAGAGATGATTAAGCGCTACGGTGAAGATAAAGCGTATACGCAAGGCCTTACTGTTTACACGACTGTACATAGCGATCGTCAAACAGCGGCAACTAACGCGTTGATTAATAATTTACTTAACTATGATTTACGCCACGGCTATCGTGGACCTCTCGGTCAAGCATGGAGTAATGATGACGTTCTGCGTAACGAAGAGATTCTATTACTGCTTAAAGATAAACCGAGTTATAACCCATTACAGCCCGCAGTCATCATCGCCGTAAAACAGCAAGAAGTTGACGCTTTACTCGCTAATGGCGAGCAAGTTACCGTGTCTTGGGATGGATTAAAATGGGCCCGCCCATTTGTTTCAGATAAAAAGCAAGGCCCGGCACCACAAACAGCCAATGAGATTGTTAACGCGGGCGACATTGTTCTACTCCGCCCAATGTTAGCAAATGACAAGGCTAATCAATGGATGTTAGGTCAGATTCCTGATGCAAGTTCTGCATTCATTGCCATTGATAATAATGACGGTGCTATTGAAGCGTTAGTAGGCGGGTTTAATTACCAACAAAGTAAATTTAACCGTGTTACTCAAGCTAAACGTCAAATTGGTTCAAACATTAAGCCGTTTGTTTATTCAGCCGGATTAGCAAAAGGGGCAACACTTGCAACGTTAATCAATGATGCACCCATTAACCAATGGGATGAACGTGCTGGTACGGCCTGGAGACCAAAAAATTCACCACCGACTTATAATGGTCCGACACGTTTACGCCTAGGACTCGCACAATCAAAAAATGTAATGTCTGTACGTTTATTCCGTCAAGTCGGTTTGAGCAATGCGATTAATTACATGGCCCGCTTTGGTTTTGATAAAACAAAGTTACCACGAGATGAGTCATTATCACTTGGCTCTGCCTCATTAACTCCGCTTGAGGTCGCTGTCGCTTTTGCTACCTTTGCAAATGGTGGCTTTAAAGTTGAACCTTACTTTATCGAGCGTATTGAAGATGCTAATGGTCAATTACTTTATCAGTCAACACCAAAGCAAGCTTGCCTCACGTGTGAAAAACAAATTGCATTAAATACCGATGATCCTGAACACTGGGCTACGATTGAAGGGGATGCATTCTCTCAATGCGATATTGCACCTTATGGTCTTCCATTATTAGCGCCTCGTATTATTACCGAACAAAATGCATTCTTAATGCGTCAAGTAATGGCGAGTGTTATTTGGGGCGGTGGTAGTTGGCGTAATAAAACCGGTTGGAACGGTACGGGTTGGCGTGCAGCAGGCGCACTAAAACGTCACGATATCGGTGGTAAAACAGGTACAACGAATGAAGCTAAAGATGCTTGGTTCTCTGGATTTAACCCTGATTTATCAGCGACAAGCTGGATTGGTTTTGATGATCACCGTCGCGAGTTAGGGCGTGTGAATCGCAATATCAATTTAGGTAAAAATCAAATTAGCGGTGGCGAAGCAGGTGCAAAAACAGCGCAACCAGCTTGGATTGAATTCATGAAATCTGCGTTAAAAGGTATTCCTGAACGTCCAAACGTATTGCCTGATAATATCGTGCAGGTTCGTATCGACCGTGAATCTGGATTGTTAACGCATAAATCGGATTATACCTCTCGCTTTGAATACTTTATTCAAGGTACAGAACCAACCGAATATGTGAATCATCAAGATACCGATTCTTCATTTGATCAACCTGACGAAAATAGTAATGACGCAGATGAATCACTGGATGATTTGTTCTAATACGTATTACTTAGGTAAATAAAACAAATAAAAATGGCGCTACTTTATGCTAAAAGTAGCGCCATTTTTTTATCCTAAAATCTATATTATCAAGTAATATTCTCGGTCACTTTTTTATTGATCACTTGTGCAATATCATTAAAACAAGGACGTCTCACCGACCCTTTACGGTAAAGTAAAACAATACGGCGAATAGGTTGAGGCTCTGTAAATTTAATATACTCAACACCTTCGGTAAAACGACTACGCGGGATTGCGAGATGCGGTAATAATGTCACCCCCGCTTCAGCAGCAATCATATGACGCAATGTTTCTAAGCTCGTCGCTTTAAAGCTTTGGTCTTCTTCAGCACCAGCAGTAAAGCAATAGTCCATTGCTTGGTCACGTAAACAATGACCATCTTCTAACATTAAAACATGCTCACCACGTAAGTCAGAAAGTTCGACTCTTTCACGACCTTTAAAGCGATGCGAACTAGGAATAATGAGCTCTAACGGTTCTTTATATAAATCAATATGACCGTATTTCTCCATGCCCGGCAAATAAGCTAATAACAAACAATCCAACTCACCTTCATCAAGCTGCTTTAATAATTCATGAGTTTGATTCTCATGTAAAAACATATCGAGGTCTGGAAATTTATGCTTCAATGTTGGAACAATAAGAGGCAATAAATAAGGTGCTACAGTAGGAATCAAACCTATATGTATCGCGCCAGCAGTCGGACTTGCATAGCTTTTTGCAATCTCTTTAATCGCTTTCGATTCTAATAATACCGTACGAGCTTGATCTGCAATTTGCTCACCCGCTGGGGTAAATAATACCTTTCTTGATGTACGTTCAATTAAAATCACATCAAGCTCATCTTCTAACTTACGAATCTGACCACTGAGTGTAGGTTGGCTGACAAAGCATTTTTCTGCGGCTTTCCTAAAATGTTTCAATTCTTGTAACGCAACTAAATATTCTAAATCTCTTAAGTTCATAGCGACTCAACTTAAACGGTAAAAACAATTAAAAACCAATTACTGATTACCACAGTCTATCAATAAAATGTGAATAACCACACTCTTAATCATTATAAAATCATAAAAAATTGATCATAAATAAAATTATTATAATCATTTGTGACATTTGGTACTTCTCAGTCACCCAAATTATAGGTACTATCATGGTCATGATTTTAAATTAACATTTTCATAACATCGTTATTCTTATGTTAGTTAATAATAATCAAAAAAAATTATTCAGTAACGGATTACTGTCGTAGCAACAATAAGGATTGTATATGCACTTAAAAAAGTTAAGTTTCTTAACTATTTTACTGCTTTCCATCGGCTTAACTGGCTGTGGTAGCGATAATTTAGAAGCAGCAAATAATGGCTCAAGTAACAATGGTAGTGATTCTGGTGAAGATAATGCAGGAGATACGACTGGCGGAGACGGTGATGAAAATAATGAAGGAACAACTTACACCGCGACAGGCGATTTAACGCCAAGAGTCATTCAACGCGGTCAAACATTTACCTTTGTGTATACTTTAGATAAAACCCCTGATGTGGCTGTTTATTACGCGATTACTATTACAGGCACTGCTGTTCAAGGTATCAGCGAAGATTACACCATAAGTAATCCATCAATCCTTTCCTTCACACCCGGTTCAACAACAGCAAGCCTCACAATCAGTACAAACAAAAAAGATGATATCTACGATGCCCGTACGCTATCACTTACCTTTACAGGTTCAACAGGCGATCCTGCCACGTTACCCTTACTGATATCAGGTAATGTGTATTTAAATGATACCGGTATGACGACTTACTCTGATACCAGTAATTTCGCGCGGACCACACAAGCAAGCGGTAATTACGCCCTACAAGATGCAGCATATGGACTTGATGTTATTATCAATTCGGATGCAACAATTAATAATGGCGGCGATAGCCAAGATACTAGCAGTGTTTTTTACAAAAATAGTCGAGACGTTGATACTGCAAATCAAGAATATAAAGGTAAAGCCGGATTTAGATTTTTAAAAATAGCCCATAACGGTATGCCTGTGGCAGCAACAAGTAATAATTATAGTTGTGTCGAAGATGAAATAACGGGATTACTTTGGCAAGTAAAATCCACAACCAATGTACTAACGAACAGCGAAACAGATCCTGCCTTACCCGCTCAATACCAAATGGATGAAGAGCATCGTTACAACGCAGCTAACTTTAGCTACCCATGGGAAGCATCTGAATTATCAGGCGTTGGACCTGGTTGGCATCATGGCTCGCCAAACAATAACAATGATAGCTTTACCACAAATACTGACCCAGCAGGGTTTGCCAATGGCCTCTGCGGCTACAATAGTGGCTATGGTGATCGTGATTTCGCCTTATATTGCGCCTCAGGCAGTTATGCTAACGAAACTAATTTCTTAAAAATATGCGGGAAAAGTAACTGGGTGGTACCGACTGTTGAGCAGCTGCGCAGTATTATTAACTATGAACAAGTGAGTGATTACAGCACTATAGCCACCGACAAACATGCACTTGATAAAACTTTCTTTGATTGCGCGACAGAAGATTGCGTGATTAATAATAACGGTGCAAATGGCTCTATTTACTGGACGAGTTCATCAGTCAAAGGCTCTGAAGGTCTGGCTTGGTGTGTCAACTTAGCAAGCGGTAACGTACAAACCTGTAATAAACAGGAATACCATAAAGTGCTTGTCGTGAGCAGTAATGTTCCGAGTGAATTCTTTAACCCTAACGCTGATGACAGCGAAGACACAGAATAGGAGGCGATATCAAATGAAAAAAATACCATTGTTACTTATCTGTGCAGGATTATTTAGCACGCAAACATTTGCAGCTGCAGACCCAGTAAATTTAAACTGTGAGGCCACACTACAGCAAGATTATACACCTTCAGATTTCATCGATAATCATGATGGTACAGTGATCGACCTACGTACTAGCCTAACATGGTCAAAATGCACCATAGGTCAACGCTACGAGCTTGCCTCAAACACATGCTCAGGTAGTGGTGCAATCAGTTATGCAACTTGGGAAGAAGCGTTAATTGCGACTGGTGCTTATAGCATAAATAACATTAGCGACTGGCGATTACCGAATATTAAAGAATTGGGTTCGCTTATCGATCGTAGCTGTGCTGCACCTGCAATTAATCTCACGTTATTCCCAAATTCAATATCCAGTATTTATTATACCAGTACGCCTTATAAAGGTGATTCAGACGGTACGTTACCCTACTCTATTGCTCACTTAGTTTCCCGCGTGATCGATTTTTCAAACGGTACTGAGATTCCTTTCTCACAACATGATAGTTCATTGACGACTTACGCTGTACGTGCAGTTAAAGGCGGCTACCGTTAATCGATGACTGTATTAGACCAATATCATTAAACCAACATCGACACTAACAATTACGATCAAAAACGGCGAGCCTAAGCTCGCCGTTTTTATTGACCATCAATGAATAATCGTCGTCATAACAACATCCACCTCTAAAACATAGCTAAGTTAAATAAGCGCTAATTCAACCATAGCAGCACGAATCTCATCTTTTGTGCCACGAGTAAGTTCAATCACAGGTAAACGGCACTCAGGTTCACACAGGCCTAATAACGACACTGCATACTTCACACCTGCAGGGCTCGTTTCTTTAAACATTAAATTATGCAGTGTAATCAAACGATCTTGCAGTTCTCTTGCTTCAACATATTTACCTGCAAATGTAAGTTCCTGAACTTCTGCATATAATTTTGGTGCTACATTTGCAGAAACAGAGATCAGGCCATTACCACCAGACACGTTATAAGCAACGGTTGTGCAATCATCTCCAGATAAGAAAGAGAAGTCACCCTTAATTAATTGACGCTCTAACCAAGGACGAGAAAGATCACCCGTCGCATCTTTAATACCAACAACATTTTCTAATTCAGCCATACGCGCTAATGTTTCAGGTTGAATATCAACAATCGCACGACCTGGAATGTTATAAACAATAATAGGCAGATCATTATTATCGTTAATCGCTTTAAAATGTTGGTATAAACCTTCCTGGCAAGGACGGTTGTAATAACCTGCAACATGCAATGTCGCGATAGCACCCGCGGCTTGAGCATGATTCGATAACAGAATCGCATCAGTTGGATTATTTGAACCCGCACCCGCAATGACAGGTAAACGACCTGCGGCTTGATTTACGACGATATCAAGAATTTGGCAATGTTCTTCTAATGATAATGTTGGGCATTCACCAGTGGTGCCTACTGCAACAATACCGTGGGTTCCCTGTTCTACGTGCCAGTCAACTAACTTTCGCAGTGCAGGCTCATCAATTTCATTATTTTTAAACGGGGTAACCAAAGCAACAATTGAACCTTTAAGTAATTCTTTCATTGCTGATTTATCGGTGACAGTTGAGTTAACACTCATAGAAGCTCCATTTCTGTTATAAAAAAACCTCGATTACATAAATTGCGGTCGAGGTTTTTATAGGGATTTATATGTTCTCGATACACATGCTAAGCTGGCTTTAATTTGCCTTTTTTGAATTGTTTTCGTTTAAAATTAAGCATGTATAGTTCTCGAATGTATGAAAAAAGTAATTGTAAAACTGATTGTCTATCGTTTAATAATTCTTCATTCACCGCAAAATGTCAAGCAGGATAATACATAAGTAAAATCAAACAAGACAATCCCACAGTGTAAAGCTATAATCTCCGACCAAATTAAGTAAAGAGTCCAGACCCATGATCAGCAATAGCTACACCCTAGCAAGTCAATTACTCGAACGTAATACAGCACACTTTGAAGATAAAGACCTGTTGATTGCGGGTTACATCGAAGATACATACCCAACTGAATTAGCTAAGATAGCTAAAAAAGTAACGTTATTCAGCTACGATTACTCAGCTAAGTTACATTACGATAATGTTAGTAGCATTGATAATCATTGTTCTACGGAATATCAAGCAACGAAGAAGCACCAAGTTGCATTGATCTATATGTCAAAGTCAAAGGCAGAAGTCGAATTCCTACTCGCTAACATTACAGAACACCTAGAAGACGGTGCAATGATTTTCATGGTTGGTGAAAACAACGCAGGTATCCGTAGTGCCAACAAATTCTTTGCCCCGTATGGCGATATTTGTAATAAGCTAGATGCAGCACGTCGCAGCTCATTATTTGTGACTGAACTAAATAAACCTGTCGCTAAATTTGTTCAAGATGACTGGATCACAACATTCCCAATCGCAGTGAATGGCGTTGAGCTAACAGTATGTACATTACCGGGTGTATTTAGCCACGGTAAACTTGATACTGGTAGTAACATCTTACTGAATAACTTACACAAAAAACCATCTGGTCGTGTACTTGATCTTGGTTGCGGTGCGGGTATTATCGGTAGTTATATCGCTAAACGCTTCCCAGAAAGTAAAGTTGAAATGACAGATGTGAGCGCGCTTGCCGTTAAATCAAGTCAGTTAACATTAGCGGCGAATGAATTAGCAGGTCAAGCTTACCTTTCTGATGTGTATTCAGATGTGAGTGGTACGTTTGATTATATTATTTCAAACCCTCCTTTCCATGCTGGCTTAAAAACTCACTATGCAAGTACTGAGACATTCTTAAAAGAAGCGAATGGTTACATCAACCCACGCGGACATTTAGTATTAGTGGCAAATAGCTTCCTGAAATACCCAGACATTATCGAAGCAGCTTTCGGTCACTGTTTACTACAAATAAAATCATCTAAATTCTGTGTTTATTACGCGAATAAATAATAATGCAACACGTTACTGCGCCAATAAATAGCGCGTAGTAAATGTCGTAAATAAAAACGGCCATAACAATCACTTGTTATGGCCGTTTTTATTATTACCCTAAATTCAGGTATCGTATTCTTAAGACTAACGCTTACTTATAAAACTAAGCATCTCGCGCTTCTACAGATAACTCATCAATGCGTTTTTTCATAATTGCATGAACATCTGCTGACAGTCCACGAACAGCACTACGCTCTAAACCTGTTGTTGCAATTGGATCCATAATTTCAATAATTACTTCGCCATTATCCCAACGGTTTAATTTAATTTTGTTATGCGTATTTGAGCAGCATACTGGCACAATTGGCACTTCAGCTTGAATCGCCGTATGGAATGCGCCTGTTTTAAACGGCAATAAACCACGACCACGACTACGTGTTCCTTCAGCGAACATCCAAACACTCAGATGGCCTTTTTTGATGCTATCGGCAACAGCAGCGATCGTACCAACCGCTTTGCTTTTGTTGTTACGGTCAATCAAGATGTTACCTGACAGCCAGTATACAAAACCAAAAATCGGCACCCAAACCAAACTTTTCTTACCAACAGACACAGTACCCGGTTGTACCGCAGCCGTCATAGTAATCAAATCAAAGTTATTTTGATGATTACCAACAAATACATATGGGCCAGCATCATTCAAACCAGCAGGTTTTCTCACAATTAGCTTCACACCAAAAATTCGCGCCAAACGAGAGAAGTTTCTCGCTACACATGCCACGTGTTTTGGATTGCGAGGCTGCAAGCTAAAACGTAATATACTTATGATCAACAAGTAGATCATAAAGAACATAACCAAGACTAAACGACTAATTAATAACATTTGTAACCCTCTTTTAACATGGCAGCAGTATACCTAGCAGATACTCGGTGTACAAGCGTTAGCTGAATTATTCTTCAACCACTTCTAACGTATCAACGCGCTGTAATCCACGAGGAAGCTTGAATCCTCGACGTCCTCGTTCACCTTTATAATGTTCTAAATCAGCAGGCTTAAGGGTTAATTTACGTTTGCCAGCATAAAGCGTCACCGATTTACCAGCAGGTACTATTGTCAGCATTTGCACAAACTCTTCACGACTTTTTACGCGTGCCGACGGGATATTCATCAATTTGTTACCCTTACCTTTAGATAATAACGGTAAAGATGACAGTGGGAAGATTAACATTCGACCTTCATTAGAAATAATTAAACAATGGTCTGTTGTTATGTCTGTTACCGCTTTAGGCTCTACAACAAAGCCACCAGCAGGTAAGGTTAATAATGCTTTACCATTTTTATTACGGCTAACCATGTCACTAAATTTACCAATGAAACCATAACCCGCATCAGAACTCAGTAAGAACTGCTGATTATCTTCCGCCATGATTGCATGCGCGAAAGTTTGGCCTGCCACTAACGTAAAACGAGTGGTCAATGGTTCGCCCTGACTACGTGCAGATGGTAGCGTGTGCGCATCAAGTGCAAATGAGCGTCCGCTTGAATCAATGAATACAGCGGGACAATTACTGCGCCCTTCTGCGGCATCTTTATAACCATCACTGGCTTTATAACTCAGTCCTTTCGCATCCACATCATGACCTTTCGCACAACGTGCCCAGCCCTGCTGTGATAACACAACCGTTACCGCTTCATTTGGCATTAACTCTTTTTCTGTTAACGCTTTTGCTTCTTGTCGCTCGATAATTGGTGAACGGCGTTCATCACCAAATTTCTCGGCATCCATAATTAATTCTTTTTTCACGAGCGTCGCCAAACGACGATCAGAACCGAGTAATTGTTCAAGTCTGTGGCGTTCAGTATTTAATTCACCTTGTTCGCCACGAATACGCATTTCTTCTAATTTAGCTAAATGACGTAACTTAAGCTCAAGCACCGCTTCCGCTTGTTTCACCGATAAATCAAAACGAGAAATTAATTCTGCTTTTGGATCATCATATTGGCGAATAATTTCAATCACTTCATCAATGTTTAAAAACGCAATCAATAAACCATCGAGAGTATGTAAACGCGCAAGCACTTTGTCTAAACGGAATTGCAAACGACGACGTACTGTTGTGCGACGGAATTCCAACCATTCTGACAATATTTTCTTTAAGCCTTTCACTTGTGGTTTGTCATTCAAACCAATCATATTCAAGTTAACGCGATAGTTTTTTTCAAGATCAGTACTAGCAAATAAATGCGCCATTAACTGGTCGATATCAATGCGGTTAGATCGAGGAATAATAACGAGGCGCGTTGGGTTTTCATGATCAGACTCATCACGAAGATCCGCCACCATAGGCAGCTTCTTAGCTTGCATTTGCGCTGCGATTTGCTCTAGGATTTTACCACCAGAAACCTGATGTGGCAGTGCCGTGATAACAATGTCGCCACTTTCGATCGAGAATACCGCACGCATCTTAATGCTGCCTTTACCTGTTTCGTAAATTTTAGCGATATCTTTTTCTGGTGTAATAATTTCCGCTTCAGTCGGGTAATCAGGTCCCTTCACGTACGCCATTAACTCTGATAATTCAGCCTTTGGCTTATCAATCAAGTGTAAACAAGCATTGGTAATTTCACGTACGTTATGTGGTGGTATATCCGTTGCCATACCAACCGCAATACCCGTCACACCATTTAATAAGATATGTGGTAAACGCGCTGGTAATAGTTGTGGCTCTTTCATGGTGCCATCGAAGTTAGGTAACCAATCGACAGTACCCTGACCAACTTCACCTAATAACACTTCTGCAAATTTTGATAATTTAGCTTCGGTATAACGCATTGCAGCAAATGATTTTGGATCATCCGGCGCACCCCAGTTGCCCTGTCCATCAACCAACGGATAACGATAAGAGAAAGGTTGGGCCATTAATACCATTGCTTCATAGCAGGCACTATCACCATGGGGATGATACTTACCTAATACATCACCAACGGTACGCGCTGATTTCTTATATTTAGCGCCTGCGTGTAAGCCCAGCTCTGACATCGCATAGGTGATACGACGCTGTACAGGCTTCAGCCCGTCACCAATATGAGGCAAAGCACGATCCATGATCACATACATGGAGTAATTTAAATATGCTTGCTCAGTAAACTCCCTTAGCGGTTGTTCTTCAATACCGTCTAAGCTCATATCAATAACGTCAGTCATTAAGATTCCTGTTATTTAGAATAAAGTAAAAATTTCACATCCAAAGACGAAACAACATATGCTATTTTTTAGCATTTATATTATGATGAAACGCACAATAAAATTATCTTAGATAATCACAACAAATTGTATTTTCAAACCCGTTATAGATAGTTATTTCAACTATAACTCGCCACTATTATGATTATCTAAGGCGACTTTAATTAGTTTAAAATCCGATTAAAAACAAAAAATGATAGGAAATTAACCATGGGGAGCACTGCATTATATTCTCTTATAGAAAAAACTAAATTATTATTTCCATCATTAACAAAACGCATCAATGTGTTGCATAATGTATTTAAATCATTCCCTCGTGTTCATCGTACATTACTGCCCGCTTTATCGATTATGGTCACCATGTTACTTATCATCCCGACACCGAATAAAAGTGCCGTTGGTGAAGATATTTCCGGAGATCGAAAATCAATTGCGTTAACGATAACACCGACTCAAAATGTAGCAAATAAAGCCGGTATAGAACAGGCTAAAACCAGTAATACACCAGCACCAGTCAAAATTAAATTACTCGACCCTGAGAATATTGATGGTGAGTGGCGGGCACATGTCATTCGCAAAGGCGATTCGGTATATCGCATCTTCCGTCAATATGATATTCCTTCAGCAGTGTTGCATGATTTAATCGCAGTACGAACACCCGAGCGATACATTACACAAGTAAAACCGGGACAAATCATGTCATTTTATATTTCAACGGCGGGTAAGTTAATACAGCTGAGAATTAGTGATGTAGATAGCGATCCTATCCAATTTTCTTTACGCGAAGATGGTAGCTATATTTATCAATAGAATAGCAGAGGCTTTAAGGAGCTAGGCACAGACTTTATTTCGCCCAGATTCTTTCGCCTTATATAATAATTTATCAGCCTCTTTAATTATCTCTTCAGGACTTACAGGGGATCGACTTTGAGCGACGCCAATACTAATCGTGACTTGTACTATTTTTTCAACTTCTTCTACATCTTGTAATTTCGTACTTCTCGTATTTTCTTCCGACGCTTTACGTCGCTCAAGCATTTGACGAATTTGAAAAGGGTAATCAGCAATTCGCGCTCTAATTTCATCTAGATAGCCAATACAGTCTGATGCTGATTTACCTTTAAATAAAATAGTAAACTCTTCACCACCGTATCGATATACCTTCCCTCGACCTTTCACCATCGCTAACTGTGAGGCCACCATTTTTAATACCATGTCACCAGAATCATGGCTATATGTATCATTAAAGAGCTTAAAATGATCAATATCCAGCATCGCAATACAGTATTTACCACTTAATTGTGCCATGTCACTATTTAGTGCTCGACGTCCCGGTATACAAGTCAGATCATCAATAAACGCTTGCTCATGGCTACGTTTTAAAATACTAAGCAACAGTAATACCGCACTCAGTAAAAACATACTCAAAGATATCCATTGTGTATCAAACTCAATAATCGTCAAAGTACATGCCAGCAATGCACTTAGGCATGCAAGATCTGATGATTCACCTCTCAACAACACTAATACGGTTGCAGTTAAGGTCGCACAAACTAATAAGCCAAGCAAGATAGTTGGCAGCACCGAAAAATCCCCAGCAGCCATAAGCCAAGGTTCTAAAATTGAGAATAAGTGCGCAATAAGAGGTAACTGTTCAGGTTGAATAAACCAATAGAAAACCGAGGCTTGTATAATAAACAAGGCGTGATAAGAAAACGCTTTAAGTGAAAACAAAGCACGTTCGGGCAGGAATAATAGCAATAATAAATTGATCGGTAATAGCAGAGCCAGAAAATAAAATTCAAAGAGCGTACTGCCTACAACTAAAGGAGTTTGTAAGCGCTGCTGAATAACATTGTAAGCAACAAGCATTAGCAGTGCAATAAAGCCACTGCGACCTTGTTTAAAGAAGTGGCTTAGTATGATCACGAGCATAAATAAAATGCTCGGTAGTTCAACTAATATTTCCTGCTGTGCCGTTGAAAGCACAGCAAAAAAACGCGGGATCCAAAGCCCTGCGAACATGATAAAAAATGTAAGTAATAATCTTAAATACATTAATGCCACTTATTGCAATAGCGCAATATGAGCGCTGTAATTTATCCTTATCCTGCTAAATCGAGTATTAGCTAGGTTCTATTTTAGCAATATAATAATTCACAGAGATCGCAGCAGAAATCAGACCGATACCAATGGCGGTCATGAGCAATAACATGATTTCACTAAACATTAAGCCTTCAATATTAAACGCAGTGTTGTATAGCTGAGCAAGATTGAGCACCGTATCTTCCATCCAATACACCATAAATACAGTCACCAACCAAGCGATTATCCCACCGATTGCACCATACCAAAATCCCGTATATAAAAACGGGCGCTGTACAAATGCATTCGTGGCACCGACTAATTTTAAGACTTCAATTTCGGCACGGTTAGATAGAATGTTTAAACGAATCGTATTACCTGTGATTAATAACACCGAACTTAATAATAGTACTGAGACTACGAATACGGCATCACTAAAGATAGAAATAATCCCTTCTAGGCGTGCTAACCACATTATATCCAACTTACCTTGCTGTACTTCAGGCTCACGTTCTAGCTTCGCTAATAGCTCTTGGGCCGCAATAGAACTGCGATAATAAGGCTTAGGTGTAACAACGACAACGGCAGGTAAAGGGTTATGATCTAAAAGCGTCAGCGCCGATACTAATCCTGAAGAACGCTTGAATTCTTCCATGCCTTGCTCTTTTGAAATATATTCAAAGCTATCGACTTCTTTGTACGTTTTTAAACGCTGTAATAGGTTTTTATAACGCGATTCAGGTAACCCTTTCTTCAAGAATAGATTAATATCCGTCGTGCTCGTCCAACCTTCGCTGACTGTTTGACTGTTTTTTAATACCACATAGAGCGTGCTTGGCAGAGCTAAGCTGACACCAAGTACAAGCATGGTCATCAATGACGCAATTGGCGTGCGCCATACATCGGTTAAACTCGCAATAGCTTGATGAATATGTTGTTGGCAGCGAATTTGAATGCGTTTAATGAATGATACATCAGAGCGATTAGTTTGCTTATTCATGTTAAACCCCTTGTAACTCATCATTACACATCTCACCTTGCTTAATACGCAGCGTGCGATAGCGCATTTTAGCAATCAATCCCAAATCATGAGTGGCAATTAATACCGATGTACCCGTGCGATTAAATTCTTCAAATAACTTAATAATTTCCATTGATAACTGCGGATCTAGATTACCGGTCGGTTCATCTGCAAGTAATAACTTAGGGCGAGAAATAATGGCTCTAGCGATACCCACACGTTGCTGTTCACCACCGGAAAGCATTGGCGGATAGCACTTGGCTTTATTGTATAAACCCACTTTGTCTAATGCTGCTAATACCCTGTTTTTAACTTGCTTGGCGGTATAGCCTTTGATAATTAATGGTAAGGCAACGTTATCAAATATAGTGCGTTCGACTAACAAGCGATGATCTTGAAAAATAATACCAATATCACGACGGAGGTAAGGAATATCTGCTTTATTAATCTGGCTGACATTACGACCATTAAGAATGACATCGCCAGCACTTGGTCGTTCTAGCATGCTGATTAGCTTTAATAAGGTACTTTTACCTGCACCAGATGGACCCGTTAAAAAAGCCATTTCCCCTTTTTCAAGATGAAAATTTACCTTCTGTAGTGCACTAAGACTGCCTGGATAAACTTTAGATACATTATCAAACCGAATCATGATGACCGTGTCCTTGGTATGTTTTCGAATGAAAAATTACAGTAGTGATAAACAAATACTCACCGTATTAACGGTGAGTATTTGGTAGTACATAATGAATAACATGCGCTAATAATAATGAAAGCGACACTGTTTATATTATGACGTCGTTATTTTTGCTCTTCATTACTAAAGAGTGCATCAATAAACTCTTCTGAGTTAAAGGTACGTAAATCATCAATACCTTCACCAATACCAATAAAGCGAATTGGGATCTCAAACTTGTCTGCCACAGCAAAGATAACACCACCTTTTGCAGTACCATCTAGCTTAGTTAATGTAATGCCAGTAAGACCAACAGCTTCTTTAAATAGTTCCGCTTGGCTTAATGCATTCTGACCTGTACCAGCATCAATCGTTAACATGATTTCGTGTGGTGCCGTTGCATCGTGTTTTTTCATTACACGCACAACTTTTTTCAACTCTTCCATTAGGTGCGCTTTGTTTTGTAAACGACCTGCTGTATCAGCAATCAGTACATCAACATCTTTTGCTGTTGCAGATTGCATCGCATCAAACAATACCGATGCGCTATCTGCGCCCGTATGCTGAGCAACTACAGGGATATTATTGCGTTCACCCCATACTTCTAATTGCTCTACAGCGGCAGCACGGAATGTATCACCCGCAGCTAACATGACGGATTTACCTTCACCTTGGAATTTTTTCGCCATCTTACCGATAGTTGTAGTTTTACCCACACCGTTCACACCAACCATTAAGATCACGTGTGGCTTATTATTACTATCGATAACTAACGGTTGATCCACTTTATGCAGTAGCTCTGCCATATCTTTCTTCAAAATATCGTACAGGGCTTCAGCATCTTTTAATTCTTTACGCGATGCTTGTTGAGTCAAGTTATCAATGATTCGAGTCGTTGTCGCAACGCCTAAATCGGCAATAAGTAATTGCTCTTCAAGTTCTTCAAATAGTTCATCATCGATATGTTTACCGCGGAAGAAGTTTTTGAAGCCGCTGCCGATATTGCCTTTCGTACGTGATAAACCACGTTTCAAGCGGGTAAAGAATTTCTCTTTATCAACAGGTTCAGCTTCAGCCTCTTGAATATCAGAAGTACTTTCTTCAATCACATCCACTTTAGTTGCAAGATCTTGCACTGCTTCCGTAACCTCAGTCTTTTCAGACGTAGGCTCAACGACTGCAACCTCAGGTGCTGTAACAACCACATTTGCTTCAGTAGCAGCATTGTCATCATCCATCGCTGCACTATTTTTTTCGAAATCAGCAATAAGTTGTAAATCAGCCGCTCTACGAAGCGCTTTTTCTTCTTCAGTCTCGTCATCGCTAGCAACCAATACTTCAGCGCTAACCTTGTCTTCGTTCGTGTTGTTTGCGTCTTTTTTACCTAAACCAAACCAATTCTTCATGCTTTTTTTTGACATTTTTAGAAAACCTTACTTTCGCCAGTCTTGAACTGCTACAATGACCCAATATCAATATGATGATATATATTATCATCATTCTGTCCAGACAAAGAATTACTATGGCAAAATCTAGCACAAAACAACAAAATCAACGTCCTTCTGGGCACATTAGGATCATCAGTGGCCAATGGCGCGGTCGAAAACTCCCTGTTAAAGATGTTATTGGTCTACGTCCAACGACAGACCGCGTGAAAGAAACCGTATTTAACTGGTTATCTCCTTATGTACGTGGCAGCCATTGTCTCGACCTATTTGCTGGTAGTGGCGGATTAATCTTTGAAGCATTATCACGTTATGCAGATAGCGGATTATTGTTTGAGAAAGACGCAGGTGCAGCAGCTCAACTTCAGCAAAACATTAATTTGTTAAAAGCGGATAATGCGCAGTTAGTGCGTGGAGATACGCTACAGTTATTAACTAAAGTACCAACTCAACGCTATGATATGGTATTTATCGATCCGCCTTTCCGTCAAAATTTACTGGAAGAGTGTTGTGCTAAACTCGAAGAAAACAATTGGTTAAATGACGATGCGGTTATTTATATCGAGCGTGAGAAAGAGTTAAATCAAGTTAAGCTACCTGCTAACTGGACTATCTTAAAAGAAAAGCAAGCTGGTCAAGTGTGTTTTGAATTATATCAACGCCAGCAATAAGATTAATAATACTGCCGTGATAATAAAAAGTAGACGTCGATTAACTTCCGCTTAGATTGCGGTACTGACGTGGTGAAATACCTACCAACTTTTTAAAATAACGTCCCATGTGGCTTTGGTTCGCAAAGCCACATTGTAATGCAATATCTACCATACTGGCTTGCCCTTTAGCTAGACATAACTTCACTTGCTCAATTCGGACTGCCAATAAATACGCTTGTGGTGTTTGCGCCATACTCTGTTTGAACATTCGACAAAAATGATATTCACTCAGCTGTGCGAGGTCGGCTAACTCAGCAAGATAAACCTGACGATGAAAATTAGCCTGCATATAATCACATACCAGTACTGCCACTTTAGGAGATAATCCACCTTTGATTGGGGTTATGAATTTAGTAACGCCCATATTCTGTAGCATTGAAACTAAGATAGTATTCGTCACTTGTTCCATAGCAAGATGATCAGCGCCGCTGCACCAATCACTCGTAGCCATGCAATGACGGAATAATGCTTCGGTAGCCGCATCATTGGTAAAGGTTAGTTCGGGCAGTTGTAACATACGCGGGTCAATATCAAAGACTTTCAATGCTAGCTGTTTAAGATAGTCATCATTGAAATACAAATGCATGAATTGTTGCGTTTGCCCAAGCTGCCAATGACTCTCAGAATCTTTTGGCATTAAACAAAACTTACCTGGTGCACCAAACCCCGAGTCTACATCTGTGCGGTGAGTTTCATAACCGCCAGACATGTACAAACTCAAGGTATGCTGTTTGTCATTCACATAATATAAACGGTCATGTTCGTTCTGATAGTGTGCCCACGACAATGCATCCGTTAATGACGTTTGTCGTAAACAGATCTTACTGGTTGATTGTTCAAAGCTAATTTCACTCGGCTCAACTTGAGATGAAGCGACGTCTAGCATTGAATTCATAGTCGGTTTTATTAACGGCATAACAAAATACTACCATTAATAACAGATTGCTCAACCATCCCGTGATCAGGGTAATCATTAAACCGCAATATTGTGTTAGTTTTACCGACATCGTGATATTTCCAGTACCAACATACCGGCATAATGCAGACTAATTAATTGTGGTCGTCATAAAATAGGGATCCACTATGTCAGCATTACTCTACGTTTCAATGATATTTATTTGGGGCTTCTCGTGGATATCAATCAAGTGGCAACACGGTGATGTGCCAATGGAAGTGTCTATCTTTTACCGCTTCGCTATTGCAGCGGCAGTCATGTTTATTGTCGGTAAACTGTGGGGAAAATTACAAACGGTAAAACGTCAAGACCATGCTTTTTTAGCGCTTCAAGGTATCTGTTTATTTTGCTGTAACTTCTTAGCTTTTTACAGCGCCACTTTGTATATTCCTAGTGGTTTAGTGGCTGTATTCATGGCAACTGCACCAGTATTTAATGCCTTTCACAGCAAACTATTTTACCAAACCCAAACCAATGCGAATTTTTGGTTAGGTGCCCTACTTGGTCTTAGCGGTATTAGTTTATTATTTGCAGGTGATTTACTTGAAACCAACTGGTCACAAGATACTTTATACGGTCTATTGTTCGCTCTACTTGGCACTTGGTGCTTCTCAATTGGTAACATGCTGAGCATACGTAATACCAAAAATAATGTGCAGCCATTTACAGCCACCAGCTATGCTATGGTTTATGGTTGTATCGCTTTGTTATTGATTATCTTAGTCCGCGGTATTTCGTTCGAATTAACCATGACAACGCAATATATTGGCAGTTTATTGTATTTAGCCATCCCAGCATCTGTACTTGGTTTTACTTTTTATCTTATCTTGGTAGACCGTTTAGGCGCCAGTAATGCCGCTTATATTTTAGTTATTACCCCGGTTGTCGCTTTGAGTGTTTCAGCTGTATTTGAAGATTATCATTGGACGCTGTATTCAACGCTGGGACTGGTATTGGTGATATTAGGTAATGTATTAACCCAACGTAAAAATCCCTTGCTTGTACGCACTAAAATGCAGTCATTACAGCCGCATTAATAATTAAAGGTAAATGTTATTATTAATAGTGAGTTATAAAAATGCCCGTATAGTTAATTAACTATACGGGCATTTTTTATACTCAATACATCACGTTAATCAGGCGCATAACCTAAGTTAGGCCCTAGCCAACGTTCGGCTTCTTCAAGCGTCATGTTTTTACGTTCAGCATAATCTTTCACTTGGTCTTCTTGAATAGACGCAACCGCAAAATAACGAGACTCAGGATGGGAGAATATCCAACCTGATACCGCGGCACCAGGCCACATTGCATAAGATGACGTTAGTTTCATACCAATACTTTCTGGGTCTAATAATTCCCAAATAGTGCCTTTCTCGGTATGTTCAGGACAAGCAGCATAACCCGGAGCCGGACGAATACCTTGGTATTTTTCACGGATCAGATCATCGTTATTCCATTCTTCTGTCGGTGTAAAACCCCACTCTTCTTTACGCACTAATTCATGCAGACGCTCAGCCATTGCTTCCGCTAAACGGTCACATACAGATTGCACAAGAATAGCGTTGTAATCGTCCTCAATACCTTTGAAATAATTCGCGACATCATCTTCACCGATACCACCAGTTACTGCAAATGCACCAACGTAATCGAATTTACCTGACTCTTTAGGCGCCACGAAATCAGCTAAACAATTATTATATTGTCCTGGCTTTTTCTTGGTTTGCTGACGTAAATGTTCAAGCTTAGTGAGTACCTGTGTGCGCGTTTCATCGGTATACACTTCGATAGTATCGTCATTCACTGTATTAGCAGGGAATAAACCGATAACACCATTTGCTGATATTTGATAATCATCAGGTACACCGTCAAGTCCAGCGCCGCCCTCTTCTAAACGGTCAAGCATGTCATTAGCATCATTGAATAAACGCGTTGCTTCCACGCCAACAACATCATCGGTCAGAATACGAGGGTATTTACCCGCTAATGTCCATGTCATGAAGAAAGGCGTCCAATCGATATACTTACGCAGTTCTTTAATCGAATAACTAATGTATTTCTGCACACCGAGTGTCTTTGGTACTGGCGGAGTGTAATTAACCCAGTCAATTGGCGCTTTATTTGCGCGGGCTTGCTCTAAGGTTACTGGCGCACTACGCGGACGCTTACGCGCATGTTGTTCACGCGCGGTTTCGTATTCTTTCGCCATTCTAGCCGTCAATTCAGGCTTCTTGGTTTCAGATAATAACGCTGATACCACACCAACCGCACGAGATGCATTCGATACATAGATGACAGGTTCGTCATAGTTTTGCTCAATCTTAACCGCAGTATGGGCTTTTGATGTTGTTGCACCGCCAATCAGGATTGGTAATTTAAAACCTTTACGTTGGCATTCTTTTGCTACGTGAACCATTTCATCCAATGAGGGGGTGATCAGTCCTGATAAACCAATAATGTCACAGTTTTCTGCAACGGCGGTTTTCAGAATATCGTCACAAGATACCATTACGCCCATATCAACGATTTCATAGTTATTACACTGTAAAACTACGCCAACGATATTTTTGCCAATATCATGTACGTCACCTTTTACGGTCGCTAATAATACTTTACCGTTTGAAGAGCCTTTCTGTTTTGACGCTTCAATATAAGGATTTAAATAAGCCACTGCGCGTTTCATTACGCGGGCAGATTTAACCACTTGCGGTAAGAACATTTTACCTGCACCAAATAAATCACCAACCGCATTCATACCATCCATTAACGGACCTTCGATTACTTCAATCGGTAGTGTTGCTTGTTGACGTGCTTCTTCAGTATCTTCATCAATAAATTCAGTGATACCTTTAATTAATGCGTGCTCTAAACGTTTATTAACATCAAAACCACGCCATTCCTGTGTTTCAGCTTCCACTTCAACACCGGAGTCACGGTACTTATCGGCAATATCAAGTAACGCTTCAGTGGCATTATCATTACGATTAAGGATCACATCTTCAACCGCATCGAGCAGTTCTTTTGGCAGATCATCATAAATAGCCAGCTGCCCTGCATTTACAATACCCATATCCATGCCTTCACGGATACAGTAATACAAGAACACAGCATGGATAGCTTCACGTAGCGGATTGTTACCACGGAATGAGAAGGACACGTTAGACACACCACCCGAGATCATCGCATGCGGCAGTTCGCGTTTAATGTCTTTTACCGCTTCGATGAAATCAACCGCATAATTATTATGCTCATCAATACCCGTTGCTACAGCAAAGATATTTGGATCAAAGATAATGTCTTCTGGTGGGTAATTTAACTCACGAACCAAAATGTCATAAGAACGCTTACAAATCTCAAATTTACGTTCTTGAGTATCCGCCTGACCATCTTCATCAAACGCCATCACAATCATCGCAGCGCCATAACGGCGGATTAATGTTGCTTGGCGGCGGAAGTTATCTTCACCCTCTTTCAATGAAATAGAGTTAACAATCGCTTTACCCTGAACGCATTTCAGACCCGCTTCAAGGATTTCCCATTTCGATGAATCCACCATGATTGGCACTTTCGAAATTTCTGGTTCTGAAGCAACTAGGTTTAAGAAGCGTTGCATACAATGCAGCGAATCAAGCATACCTTCATCCATATTAATATCGATGATCTGTGCGCCAGCTTCGACTTGCTGCTGGGCAACATGTAATGCTTCGTCGTAATTCTCTTCTTTAATCAGACGTTTGAAACGTGCTGAACCAGTTACATTGGTACGTTCACCGACGTTAATAAACAGGCTGTCTTTAGTAATCGTTAATGGCTCTAAACCACTAAGACGACAAGCAACTTCGATTTCAGGTAATTGACGGGGCTTAACACCTTCAACGGCATCGGCCATCGCTTGGATGTGCTCAGGCGTGGTACCACAACAACCACCGACCATATTTAAGAAACCAGCTTCCGCCCATTCTTTAATATGCATAGCCATGTCTTCAGGGCTTAAGTCATACTCACCAAACGCATTTGGTAAACCGGCATTGGGATGCGCGGTAACATAGCTTTCAGAGATACGTGATAGTTCATCGACATATTGGCGTAATTCATCCGGCCCTAATGCACAGTTAAGACCAAAAGTGATCGGTTCTGCATGGCGTAATGAATTATAAAAAGCTTCTGTTGTTTGCCCTGTTAATGTACGACCCGAGGCATCAGTGATTGTACCTGAGATCATGATAGGTAATTCATAACCCAGTTCTTCGTATACAGTCTTAACCGCAAATACAGCTGCTTTCGCATTCAAGGTATCAAAGATAGTTTCGATCAGAATAATATCTGAGCCACCTTCGATTAAGGCCTTGGTTGATTCAATATAGGCTTCAACCATGAGATCAAATGAGGTATTACGAAAAGCGGGATCATTTACATCAGGAGAAATTGAACACGTACGGTTTGTCGGTCCTAATACACCAGCAACAAATCGGGGACGGTCTGGATTTTCTGCGGTTTTTTCATCAGCAACTTGACGGGCGATACGTGCAGCTTCGCGGTTAATCTCTGCCGATAATGATTCCATATCATAATCAGCCATCGCGATAGTTGTCGCATTGAAGGTATTGGTTTCAAGAATATCTGCGCCAGCATCGAGGTACTCTTTATGAATATCAGCAATTAGCTGTGGCTTACTTAATACCAATAAATCATTGTTACCTTTGACGTCGCAATGCCAGTCAGCAAAGCGTTCACCACGGTAATCAGCTTCTTCTAATTTATAGTCTTGGATCATCGTACCCATGCCGCCATCGATAAGCATGATACGCTGTTTTAATTGCTGTTCTAGTTGCTGTTTATTTTTTATAGTAGCCACAAGATCCCTCGTTTAATGTACTGCAGACCCAATCCTGAGTCTTATTATTTGATACTAATCTAGACGTATCAGTAACGTCTATAGATCGTTTAAGTCATATGGCGTTTCTTGATAAACGTAATAGTTTAACCAGTTGCTATAGAGCAGATTACCATGACTACGCCAAGTAACACGAGGTGCATTTTCGGCATCGTTGTTTTTATAATAATTAACGGGTACATCTGCTTCTACACCATCAGCAAGATCACGCATATATTCTTGGTGTAAAGTGCCAGCACTGTATTCAGGATGTCCTGTTACAAATACCTGACGGAAATCTTTTGATGCCGCTAAATACACACCTGTTTCATCATTGGCAGCTAAAATATTTAAATCTGTGTCTTTAAACATATCAGCGGAAAAATTAGCGTAGCGTGACATCGGCACTGAAAATTCATCATCAAAGCCACGCACTAACGGATTATGGCGATGGAATGTTTGCTGTGGATAGACACCAGAAAATTTCTTATCGTGGATTTTTTTATCAATACCATGCAGAACTTTCAATGCAGCTTGCGCAGCCCAGCATAGGAATAAGGTCGAAACGACATGAGTTTTAGACCAGTTGATGATTTCTTCAATTTGTGGCCAATACACCACTTCATCATGATCAACTAAGCCCAACGGTGCACCCGTTATAATTAAGCCATCATAATTGTTATGACGAATGCGTTCAAAATCATGATAGAACTCATCAATGTGTTCTTGAGGGGTATTTTTAGAGGCTCGGTAATCAATACGTAATAGCTCTACATTCACTTGCAGTGGCGTATTCGATAATAACCGTAAAATCTGATTTTCAGTCTCAATTTTCTTCGGCATAAGGTTAAGAATAACGACCTGAAGCGGTCTGATTTCTTGCTTGGTTGCACGTGAGTCTAACATCACAAAAATATTTTCATTACCTAATATTTCTGCAGCCGGTAACCCGTCTTTAATTCTAATCGGCATTATTCCCATCCTTAAGTAATACATTAGCCATCCAGAAGTCTACCCTATTTATATATCCTTTGTAAGTGTTACAACGGATTTAATCCCTTATAACAAGGTGCACATTCCGAGTATAAATAAAATCCTGACCTCAAATTCAGTTTTAGTTGTTCACCCCTTCCTATTCAGTTGACCATAATAATGTTTATGATAGGATCGCCTGCTTGCAAGGATCGCGACCTATTTTCAATGGATTGATACCCAGTTACCAACTCTTAATTTAAAGGTTTGCAAACAATGCTCACTTACATCTATTTAATTGCCATTACTGCCGAAGCTATGTCTGGCGCATTAATGGCTGGCCGTCGTAATATGGATATCTTCGGTGTGGCGGTTATCGCATTTGTTACCGCACTTGGTGGTGGTACTGTACGTGATCTATTATTGGGGAATTTTCCGATATCTTGGACACAGCATCCACACTATGTCTACATTACAATATGTGCAGGTTTGTTTACTATTTTAATTGCTAAACACATGAATCATTTACGCCGTTTGTTCTTGGTATTGGATGCGCTTGGTCTGATTGCATTTACGATTATTGGCTGTAACGTGGCAATGAAACTGGGGTACCACCCAACCGTGATAATTATGGCTGGGATGATCACGGGTATTTGTGGCGGTGTATTACGTGACCTACTTTGCAACCGAACACCAGTGGTATTCAGTAAAGAAATCTACGCGGGTATCTCGTTATTAGTTGCGGTACTTTACTTGAGCTTAGAAACGCTAGGTATTGACCACAATATCAATCTTATTGTGGCCTTCTGTGTCGGTGTTACATTGCGTTTATGCGCTATTTATTGGAAATGGTCTTTACCTACCTTTAGCTACACATCGGAAGAATGGGACTAAACAGAACTATCCGGAACTATCGCGAAATAAATAGCACTAGCGCTGACTAAAAAAGCGTAACCAGGCTTGGAGTAAGACTTCAAAATCTTCCAAGCCGCAAACTGCTACTGTTTCCGCATCATAAAAATGCATGTCATCTTCTAACTCTTCCCCAAAATCAATGAGCTCTGAGTTCGCACAAACACACGCATCTTCCTGCGTTAGAGTTAATGTCATTTCATCACCAATTAAACGATATTCTTGTTTTTGGCGCGATTTTAATAAGTCGAGCTCAGCTTGGATCAGTGCAATAGTCGCTTTATCCGTGCCCAAAGTGCCTTGAAACCAATTACCTAACGCCATCTGTTCCATTGATATGATTACTCGGTAGGTATCTGTAAGGGTATCTTTTCGAAATTCAAAATCCACGGTTATGCCTGCTTATTAGTTATAGATAATAGTTTAATAGAGTTATCGAGGGGATTGTAGCAAACAATGACGGAAACAAAAACGGCTCCCGATTAACGCGGGAGCCGTTTCATTATTTTTCTATTTCGAACTAACTAATTAACAATAAAGTCGTAACGATATTAGTTGTTAATTAAACTGCTTCTTGAGCAATAACTTCGTTCGCTTTTTCTATGTAAGATGCGATTTTGTCGAAGTTTAAGTAACGGTATGTATCCGCCGCTGTTGCATCAATCTCAGAAGCCAGTTCCATGTACTCAGCAACGGTTGGGATCTTACCTTTAATTGCCGCAACTGCAGCAACTTCAGCAGAACTCAGGTAAACCATTGCACCAGTACCAAGACGGTTCGGGAAGTTACGTGTTGAAGTAGAAACAACTGTCGTATTATCACCTACACGGGCTTGGTTACCCATACATAGTGAACAACCTGGCATTTCAGTACGAGCGCCAGCTTTGCCGAAGATTGAGTAATAACCTTCGTCACTTAGTTGTGCAGCGTCCATACGCGTTGGTGGTGTTACCCACATACGTGTTGGTAGTGAACCGTTGAACTTCTCAAGTAACTTACCAGCAGCACGGAAGTGACCGATGTTAGTCATACATGAACCAACAAATACTTCGTCAATTGCAACACCAGCAACATCAGATAACAGTTTCACATCATCTGGATCATTTGGACAAGCTAGGATAGGTTCTTTCACGTCAGCTAGATCGATCTCGATGATCTCTGCGTATTCTGCATCTGCGTCAGCTTCAAGTAGTTGTGGATCAGCAATCCAAGCTTTCATTTCAGCTACACGGCGAGCAATCGTTTTAGGATCGCCATAACCTTCAGCAATCATCCAGTTTAACATCACTATGTTAGACTCTAGATATTCAATGATTGGTGCTTCGCTAAGTTTGATTGAACAACCTGCAGCAGAACGCTCTGCAGATGCATCTGATAATTCAAATGCTTGCTCAACTTTAAGCTCAGGTAAACCTTCAATTTCTAGTACACGACCAGAGAATGCATTGATTTTACCTTCTTTCTCAACAGTCAGTAGACCTTTCTGGATCGCATAGTAAGGGATAGCATTAACAAGGTCACGTAATGTGATACCCGGCTGTAGTTCACCTTTAAAGCGTACCAAGATAGACTCTGGCATATCAAGTGGCATAACACCTGTTGCTGCTGCAAATGCAACTAGGCCAGAACCCGCAGGGAATGAAATACCTAATGGGAAACGTGTATGTGAATCACCACCAGTACCAACTGTATCTGGTAATAACATACGGTTTAACCATGAGTGAATTACACCATCACCCGGACGTAGAGAAACACCCGCACGGTTACGAATAAAGTCAGGTAACGTATGGTGAGTTTGTACATCAACTGGTTTTGGATAAGCCGCTGTATGACAGAAAGACTGCATAACTAAGTCAGCTGAGAAACCAAGACACGCTAGATCTTTAAGCTCATCACGTGTCATTGGACCCGTTGTATCTTGAGAACCAACCGTTGTCATTTTTGGCTCGCAATATTGGTTAGGACGAACGCCCGTTACACCACATGCTTTACCAACCATCTTCTGTGCTAAAGAGTAACCTTTGCTCGAAGCCGCTACATCTTCAGGTAGACGGAATACAGTTGAATCTTCTAGACCTAACGCAGTACGTGCACGCGTCGTTAAACCACGACCGATAATCAGTGGAATACGACCACCAGCACGCACTTCATCCAGAATTACATCTGTTTTAATTTTAAATTCTGTAATTGCAGCGCCAGTTTCGTTAGCTTTAACCACACCTTGGTAAGGGTAGATATCAATAACGTCACCCGTGCTTAGGTCACTTACATCAAATTCTAACGGTAGTGCACCTGAATCTTCCATTGTATTGAAGAAGATTGGCGCGATTTTAGAACCGATACAAATACCACCGCCACGTTTGTTAGGTACGAACGGGATATCATCACCCATACACCATAACACAGAGTTAGTCGCTGATTTACGAGATGAACCCGTACCAACAACATCACCAACGTAAGCAACTTGATGACCTTTTTCTTTGAGTTCTTCAATAGCTTGTAATGGCGTAGCAGAAACACCTTCACGCTCATTTTTAAGCATTGCAAGTGCATGCAGTGGAATATCTGGACGAGACCATGCATCAGGTGCAGGCGATAAATCATCAGTATTCGTTTCGCCAGGTACTTTAAATACAGTTACTGTAATTTTTTCAGCAACTTCAGGTTTGCTTAAGAACCATTCCGCATCAGCCCAAGATTGCATAACTTGCTGTGCGAATTTGTTACCTTCTTTTGCTTTTTCTTCAACAGTATAGAAAGCATCAAACATTAATAATGTGTGTGATAAAGCTTTTGCAGCGATTGGTGCAAGTGCGTCAACATCAAGTAGTTCAACCAATGTTTCGATGTTGTAACCACCTTGCATTGTGCCTAATAATTCAGTAGCACGTTCTGCAGATAAGATCGGTGATGTCGCTTCGCCTTTAGCTACCGCAGTTAAAAAACCTGCTTTAACATAAGCAGCTTCGTCCACACCTGGTGGTACGCGATTAGTTAAAAGATCTAAAATAAATTCTTCTTCGCCAGCAATTGGTGCTTTTACCAATTCAACTAGACCAGCAACTTGTTCAGCATCAAGAGGTTTAGGCACAACCCCATCAGCGGCACGTTCTTCGACATGTTTACGATAAGCTTCTAACACGACTCATTCCTCTTAGTTTATGCCACCTTTGGTGGACATCCTTGTTATATTTAACCCTAATCTATTAATTTGTTATGTAAATTCAATAATAATTTATGTGAATTCAGCACTAAAACATTAAGGCCCCTTGCAGAGTGTTCACAAATATAACATTTTTAACTTAAAATTAAAATTAAAGCAGCAAGTGCAGCAGGCTTTTTACATAAATACTCAACATTCATCAAACTTATGGTGTAAAAAGCATACCTAATTTACGTGAATAGTTATAGCTTACATCTAGAAATTATTACCAATGAAGAGGTAGGCTGAAGCATGCCCACCTTCAGCATAACCATAAGACAACATCACTGGACCAATGCCGGTATCTAAAGCGATAAACACACTACCCGCAGTAATAGTCGAATTAAAACTAATATCATCAGTATCGTTCCACACATTACCTTGCTCGACTGAAGCACCTAGATAAAGTGGTAATGAGAAAGCGCCAAAATTATTATCCAATAAACGATGACGATAGATTAATGCCAGCAGTCCTTTGTGATTACCGGTTAGTTCATTAATGCCGTAACCAGATAGATTTTGAAAACCACCTAATCCGACTTCAAAGGTAGGTGAAATAGCCGGACCATCATAACTCGCTATCGATGCCTTAAACTCAAACGTAGAACGATTGAATGACATCGCATTACGCCAATCCAAGCTGAAAAAGACATTATTTTCACTGCTATTTAAATAATCACCAGTATCTATATAAACATCTGAATCAAGCTTAAATCCCTTTGTTGGAAAGGAGATGTTATCAAATGAATCTAAACGTGTTTTTAAATACCAACCCTGACTATCAAATTTATTATTAATATTGGTACCGATAATTTCAGCCGTTCCAGATTGATAGTAGCTGCCGATAGCAATCTCAGCCCAGTCAAAAGGAATAACCCCTAACTCAGCGTAAACGCCCACTTGCTCTGTTCTCACAGGGAAGTATTCAAACACATCACCAATCGGGTTTAAATCTGGGTTATCAACAGTGCCGACATAAAGTTTACTTTCATAATTCTCTAGGCGTACACCAGTTTTAAAGAAAAAGTGTTGGTTATAATCAATCGGTGTATATAACTCAGTACTGATATTTGAATCCGAACCATACACAAGTTCAGTACGCCACTCCCCGCCCAATCGATTCAAATCACTTAAGATATATTGCAAACCGATTTGCTGACTGTCATCACTGGTGGTTGATTGTTGAATGTTGAACTTAAAATCCACATAACCTGGACCCCAACTTTTCTCTACCACATTAACGTGTAAGTCCTGCATGCCATTTTTATCAGTAATACTGTAATCTATTTTTTGAAATAAATTTAATGCATAAAGATCGTCAATTTTTTGCTCTAACTCTGCAACCGAGATCTTATCGCCTTTTTTTATACTTAATTTGTTTTCGATAACTCGCGGGCTTAATCGTGTATCGGTATTAATTTTAATACTATTGATATCAATGGTATCTATTTCTGCCAGCTGCTGCTTTTTGATTACCTTTTGCTGCTGGTACAAGGCATAGTCCGCATCAGATACTGATAATACCGTTAACTTGGCACTGGCATTTTCAGCCGATTTTTCACCACGTTTAACAGCATCAGGCATTAATGCAAAATCAGCTGTTCCGATGCCATCAATCTCAGGACTAAGTAGCACGTCCCGTTCTGATAGTTTCAAAATTTGTTGATTGGCACTGGCACGAGTCATTGAACTAGACAGTTGATCAAAGATAAGGAAAGCACTGGTGATTTCTTCCTGACTATAAAGCTGTGAGCCGATATCTACAGCGATAATAATATCCGCCCCCATATCTTGTAAGATAGATACCGGTAAATTATTAACCATACCACCATCAACAAGGTGCTGATCTTCTATAAATACAGGTGTTAACGCACCAGGAATAGACATACTCGCTTGCATCACTTTCGATAAATCACCACGCTCTAATACAACTTCTTGCATGGTTTCAACATTCGTCGCTATCGCACGGTAAGGAATAGGTAACAAATCAAAGTGGCGAACATAAGGCAAACTATTGGTTGATAGACGTAATAATTTTGCCATGCCTTGGCCTTGGACAAAGCCAGATGGGTATTCAATACTTGTCCCATCAAAGCCTATATTAGTCTGTATCTGAAACGAGTCCTGACGCTGCTTCTCTCTCACTGAAAGACTCTCGCGCGGTACGTCATCATTGTACCCTTGGCTCCAATCATACTCCGCTAGTATGGTTTCGATTTGCTCCGTTGAACGTCCCATGGCATACATACCACCAATAAACGAGCCCATACTGGTACCCGATATATAATCAACGGGGATATTATTTTTTTCTAAATACTTAATGACACCTAAATGCGCAGCACCTTTTGCACCACCACCACTTAAGGCAAGACCAATTTTAGGCCGCTGCGGTTCACTGCTGTCAGTATCTGCTGTCATATCTGCGGCGAGCGCAGTGTTTAACTGGAGGCTAATAAAAGAGAGGAGTAGCAAATTCATCATTTTAAATGAAGAACGAAAAGTCCGTTTAATCTGTAACATATTTTGACTGTGTTCCTAAGAAGTAATTCACCCCCATCCAATGGGAGCAACTGTATATATCTTTCTATATTAGCAACTTCTACTTTAAAACACCTTATTTCAGGCATAAAAAAAGCGACCCTAAGGTCGCTTTCTACTCTTAACAATTAATTCGTTAACGTGTAACGATTAAATCGCTAAATTATTTTTTCTTCACAGCTTTTGCATTAGGAAGATCTGTAATAGAACCTTCATAAATTTCTGCAGCCATACCAACTGATTCGTGTAACGTTGGGTGAGCATGAATTGTTAATGCGATATCTTCTGCATCACAACCCATTTCAATTGCTAGACAAACTTCACCTAGTAATTCACCAGCGTTAGTACCAACCATAGCACCACCGATGATACGGTTAGTGTCTTTGTTGAATAATAACTTAGTCATACCGTTAGATGCGTCAGAAGCGATCGCACGACCTGATGCAGCCCAAGGGAATACAGCAGCTTCGTAGTTTACGCCTTGCTCTTTCGCTTCTTTCTCAGTTAGACCTGCCCACGCCATTTCTGGCTCAGTGTAAGCAATTGAAGGAATAACTTTAGGATCGAAGAAGTGTTTCTTGCCAGCAATGTTTTCTGCAGCAACGTGACCTTCATGCACACCTTTATGCGCCAACATAGGTTGACCAACGATATCGCCGATTGCAAAGATGTGTGGAACGTTCGTGCTCATCGTTTTATTTGTTTCAATAAAACCACGTTCAGTTACATTAATACCCGCTTTCTCAGCATTTAAGCCAAGACCGTTTGGTACACGACCAACAGCAACAAGCACAGCGTCATAACGTACTGGTTCAGCAGGCGCTTTTTTGCCTTCAAACGTAACATATAGACCGTCTTCTTTTGCGTCAACAGCAGTTACTTTTGTGCTTAGCATTACGTTAAATTTGTTTTTAACTGCTTTAGCATAAATTTTAACGATGTCTTTATCCGCTGCAGGTACTAATTGATCTGCAAACTCAACAACGTCAATATCAGAACCTAGTGCAGAGTACACAGTACCCATTTCTAGACCGATAATACCACCACCAAGAACAAGTAATTTACCAGGAACTTCTTTAAGTTCTAGTGCATCAGTTGAATCCCAAACGCGTGGATCTTCATGCGGGATGAATGGTAGTTTAACTGGGCGAGAACCCGCTGCAATGATTGCATTATCAAAGTTAACAGTTGTAACGTTACCGTCACGGTCTGTTGCTTCAATAGTGTTAGCGCCAGTAAATTGTGCTAAACCTTCAACCACTTTAACTTTACGCATCTTAGCCATACCGCCAAGACCACCAGTTAATTGACCAACAACTTTTTCTTTCCATGAACGGATTTTGTTGATGTCAGTTTGTGGTTCGCCGAACACGATACCGTGATCAGCTAATGATTTTGCTTCTTCGATTACTTTAGCTACGTGTAGTAAAGCTTTTGAAGGGATACAACCAACGTTAAGACAAACACCACCTAGTGTGTTGTAACGTTCGATGATTACAGTTTCTAAACCTAGATCTGCAGCACGGAATGCAGCAGAGTAGCCCGCAGGACCAGCGCCAAGTACTACTACTTGAGCTTTAACTTCATTACTCATTATGACCTCGTTGTCATTTAATTATCTGGAATGGCGGTTACCTCACTCAGAGGCACAATTTAAAGCTTCTGAGTAATGATGTTCGTATCCAGATAATTTTACATATATGTTAAATAAATGAGAAGTAAAAAGAGTTAAAACATTGCAAAAATGCGATAACTCTTCTGATTAAATACCGAAACTTCTCTTTAATTAAATACTAAAACTATTACCCGATTAAAATTAAGCGTTTGCTTAACTAAAATTAAAGTACTAGTTGACGAAGATCTGAAAGATATCCGTTTAATGCTGTAACAAAACGAGCACCATCAGCACCATCGATCACGCGGTGATCATATGAAAGCGCCATTGGTAACATTAGACGAGGAGCAAAGTCTTTGCCATCCCACTTAGGTTTAATTTCAGAACGTGATACGCCTAAAATTGCAACTTCTGGAGCATTAACGATTGGTGTAAATTGAGTACCACCGATACCGCCTAGGCTAGAGATTGTGAAACAACCGCCTTGCATGTCAGAAGAAGTCAGTTTACCAGAACGTGCTTTCTTAGAGATAACAGCAAGATCTTGGCAAAGCTCGTAAATACCTTTCTGGTCAACGTTACGGATAACCGGAACAACTAGACCGTTTGGTGTATCAACAGCAACACCAACGTTGATGTATTTCTTCTGAATGATAGTTTCGCCATCTTCGCCGATTGAAGTGTTAAACTTCGGATAATCAGCTAACGCTTTAGCAACTGCTTTAACGATGAAGATAAGTGGAGAAATCTTGAAGCCTTTATCTTGCTTAACAAGTTTGTTGTTCTCAACTTTACGGAACGCTTCTAGTTCAGTGATATCTGCTTCGTCGAACTGTGTAACGTGTGGGATTTTAACCCAGTTACGGTGCAGGTTCGGACCAGAAATTTTCTGGATACGAGTCATCTTAACAACTTCGATTTCACCAAATTTAGCGAAATCAACTTTCGGCCATGCTAGTACGTCCATACCAGAACCGTTGCCGCCAGTAGCGCCAGATTCTAAACGTTTAACTGCATTTTTAACGTAAGTTTGTACGTCTTCTTTTGCGATACGACCTTTACGACCAGTTGCGCCAACTTTATCTAAGTTAACACCGAATTCGCGTGCTAGACGACGAACTACTGGAGATGCATGGTGGTAAGCGTCGTTTTCAACGAAACCAGTTGCTTCAGGTGCTTTTGCAGCAACTGGAGCAGCTTTCGGAGCTTCAACTTTTGCAGCAGGAGCCGGAGCCGCCGCTTCAGCTACAGGTGCAACAGCAGGTGCAGCGCCAGCAACTTCAAATGTCATGATGAAAGAACCAGTTGTAACTTTATCGCCTACAGCTGCTTTAATTTCTTTCACAACACCAGCGAATGGTGCAGGAACTTCCATTGAAGCTTTATCGCCTTCAACAGCCATTAACGTATCTTCTTCAGCAACAGTATCGCCAACTTTAACTGAAATCTCAGTTACTTCCACTTCATCGTCGCCGATGTCAGGAATGTTAACTTCTAGCACTTGCGCAGCAGCGGCAGCTACAGGAGCAGGAGCAGCAACAACAGCAACCTCAGCTTCAGCAACTTCAGCAGCGAAGATAAAGATTAATGAACCAGTTTTAACACTGTCACCAACGTTTACACGGATTTCTTGTACTACACCAGCTTGTGGTGCAGGAACTTCCATAGACGCTTTGTCACCCTCAACAGCAAGCAAAGTATCTTCTTCTGCAACTGTATCGCCGATTTGAACGGAAATCTCAGTTACTTCTACTTCATCATCACCAATGTCTGGAACGAAAATTTCAATACTCATTTTTTATACCTTATGCGTATAGAGGGTTTAATTTATCAGCGTCGATGTTATATTTTGCAATTGCATCAACAACAACTTGATTTTCTAGCTCGCCTTTCTTAACTAATTCAGATAATGCAGCAACAACTACGTATTGCGCGTTAACTTCGAAATGACGACGTAAGTTTGCACGGCTGTCTGAACGACCAAAACCGTCTGTACCAAGTACTTTGTATGAAGTCGGCACGTATGCACGCGCTTGTTCTGCATAGTTTTTGATATAATCTGTCGCAGCAATAGCTGGTGCATCACTCATTAATGTAGTGATGTACGGTACTTTTTGCTCTGCTTCAGGGTGTAGCATGTTGTAACGTTCAACGTCTTGACCATCACGTGCAATTTCATTGAATGAAGTTACAGAGAATACGTCAGAACCGATACCATAGTCTTCACTTAGGATACGAGCCGCTTCGCGAACTTGCATCATGATAGTACCTGAACTTAATAATTGTACTTTTGCTTTTTCGCCAGTATAAGTTTCTAGCTTATACATACCTTTACGGATGCCAGCTTCAGCACCTTCAGGCATTGCATGGTGAGCATAGTTTTCGTTCATCAATGTGATGTAGTAGAAAACATTCTCTTGCTCGCCGTACATACGACGTAAACCATCTTGTAATACAACAGCAACTTCATAAGCGAATGTTGGGTCATAAGACACACAGTTAGGGATAAGACCTGCTTGTACTAAGCTGTGACCATCTTCGTGTTGTAGACCTTCACCGTTTAGCGTTGTACGACCAGCTGTAGCACCTAATAGGAAACCACGCGCCATTTGATCGCCAGCCATCCATGCAGAGTCACCAATACGTTGGAAACCAAACATTGAGTAGTAGATATACAGTGGGATCATAGGTACGTCATTTGTACTATATGATGTAGCCGCTGCAACCCAAGAAGACATAGCACCTAACTCGTTAATACCTTCTTGAAGTACTTGACCGCTAGTTTCTTCTTTATAGTAAGAAACAATTTCGCGATCTTGAGGTGTGTATGCTTGACCTTTAGGGTTGTAAATACCAACTTGACGGAACAAACCTTCCATACCAAATGTACGCGCTTCATCGGCGATAATTGGTACGATGTTTTTGCCAACACCTTTATGCTTAAGCAGCACGTTTAAGGCACGAACATAAGCCATCGTTGTAGAGATTTCACGTTTTTGCTCACCAAGTAGCACGCTGAAATCTTCAACTGTTGGGATATCTAATTTCCCAGAGAAGTTTTCTTTACGCTGTGGTAAGTAACCGTTTAATTCTTTACGACGTGCATGTAAGTATTCGTGTTCAGGCGTACCTTCTTCGATTTTTACATACGGTAGTTCTAATAATTGATCATCAGATACAGGTACATCGAAACGATCACGGAATTGCTTAAGCGTATCCGATTTCATTTTTTTCACGCCGTGCGCGATGTTTTTACCTTCAGCAGCTTCACCCATGCCGTAACCTTTTACAGTTTTAGCGAGGATAACTGTTGGTAAACCTACTGTTGCTTTTGCTTTTGCATAAGCAGCGTAAAGCTTACTTGATGAATGACCACCACGCTTAAGTGCGTAGATTTCATCATCAGTCATATCTGCAACTAGAGCAGCAGTTTCAGGGTAACGATTAAAGAAATGCTCGCGTACGTAAGCGCCGCCTTTAGCTTTCAACGTTTGGTAATCGCCATCAACAGTTTCATTCATTAACTGTAGAAGTTTACCAGACGTGTCTTTAGCAAGAAGTTCATCCCACTCTTCGCCCCATACAACTTTAATCACATTCCAACCAGCGCCTTTAAATAGGCTTTCTAGTTCTTGGATGATTTTACCGTTACCCATTACTGGGCCATCTAGGCGTTGTAAGTTACAGTTAACTACGAATACTAAGTTGTCTAAACCTTCACGAGCAGCAAATGATAATGCGCCACGTGATTCTGGTTCATCCATCTCGCCATCACCTAGGAAAGCGTATACAGTTTGGTCTTCAGTTTGTTTTAGACCACGGCCATCTAGGTATTTCAAGAAACGAGCTTGATAGATAGCAGAGAATGGACCAAGACCCATAGATACTGTAGGGAACTGCCAGTATTCAGGCATCAACTTAGGATGTGGGTATGACGGGATACCTTTACCATCAACTTCTTGACGGAAGTTATTTAGTTGTTCTTCAGTTAAACGACCTTCAACAAATGAACGAGCGTAAATACCAGGAGAAATATGACCTTGGTAATAAACTAAATCGCCACCGTCTTTTTCCGTTGGAGCACGGAAGAAGTGGTTGAAACATACATCGTAAAGTGCAGCAGAAGACTGGAAAGAAGCCATGTGGCCACCTAACTCTAAGTCTTTCTTTGATGCACGTAGTACGATCATTAAAGCATTCCAGCGGATAATCGAACGAATACGACGTTCTAGTTTTTCGTCACCTGGGTATGCAGGTTGGTCTTCAGTACGGATACTATTGATGTAATCCGTAGTGATGCCGCCTTTACCTAGTGCAACGCCGTCTTGATGTGCTTTTGCAATTACTTTTTCTAATAAATACTGCGCACGTTCAAGACCTTCTTCACGAATTACAGATTCGATTGATTCTAGCCATTCGGTAGTTTCGATTGGGTCTACATCATGCTTTAAGATGTCGGACATATGAGATTCCTTACTATTAGATCTCTACAACATTAAAGAAATATTCTTAAGCATAGGTATGTTTAAGAATATTCATTAGTAACACTATTTAGCTTGTTTTATACGACGTGACGCACGATTAATGCGGCTATCTTCACGTCCAATATCTAGCAATGCTTGCTCGATATAAGCCAGATGGGCATGACATGCTTCTCTGGCTGTTTCTGGCTGTCGGTTAAGAATGGCAGTGAGCATATCACCACGGTGTTGGCTAATTTGTTCAACCACACCTTGACGCTTTTCCAACAACCTAAAATTTTGGCAAATATTATCTTCTAACAATGGATTCAAACCACGCAGAAGATGCAACAACACAATATTATGTGATGCCGCGGTGACCGCAATATTAAACGCGCTAACGGCTTGAGCCTGTAACTGCGGATCTTGCGCTAATTCAGATTTAGTCACTGCATCAAGCGCAACACGTAATTGCTGGAAGTCTGTTTCAGTACCACGCAATGCAGCGTAGTAAGCAGAAATACCTTCCAAGGCATGACGAAATTCTAATAAATCTAATTGCGCTTCTGGGTGTGTCGTCAATAATTGAAACAATGGTTCCATCAGTGTTTGGTCCATGACCTTTTTCACCCATGTTCCACGTCCTTGACGACGTTCCAATAAACCTTTGCTTTCCAAACGTAAGATTGCATCGCGTACAGTCGGACGGGATACACCCAACTGTAGGGCTAAATCACGCTCTGAAGGTAAGCGCTGGCCGGATTCTAAACTACCTTCCAAAATCATTTGCTCTAGTTGCTCTGCAATCGCATCAGACAACTTCGGCGGCTGAATTTTTCGATAGACCATGTGAACCTCAAAATGACCAGTGGTAAATTGGTAAGACCAATTTAATATTAAGTCATGACAATTTACCAAAACCACGTTCGATTGTCATTAAAAATAGACATTTTTGTTCGCATTTATAGTGTTTAAATCAAACTGACCAGTATAAATCAATCTAAATAAACCCATAAACAAAGCACATAAGTAAGGATTAATACTCTTTAGCCAGCTAAATTCACTATGCAGTGTAAATAAACGCGCAACAAAGTACCCCCAAAGTGATAACCAATACTCATTGGTCTTACCACTTATAAGGGATTAATACGCATTTACCAGCTAAGTTAGCCACTGTAAATAAACTATCGATAAATTTAATATAGGCTAAATAATAGTACCGTTAATAGTAAGGAGGGAAATTACGGTGACAAATAAAATAATATTACGCTTTGCAAGTTGTACCAAATAACACGTGTAGTCATAGCATTTATCTGTTTTTACATTTGCTTTACTCGCGAGATATACCACTTTTCCTAACAAATCAAACTCAGGTGTGGATACATCTCGCCAGCTACGTAAGCTTTGTGGTAAGGCCGCTTGTTCTTCAGCTACCAGAGCATAACCAAACATCGTTAATCGTGCAGGTAACCAATCAACCACGCGCATAACGCGATGGATACCACTGCGATTTAATTGCTTGCTGTGATGTTGAATCACGTATTTATGGTAACTACGCGCCACCACGTACATCGTTAATCCAACAGGTCCCGCGAGAACAAAATAAAAAATAACAGCAAAATAAAAGCGGTAATTAATCCACACAAGTTGCTGCGCTACCGCTTCGGTAAGTAATGTGGAACAAAAACGGTCGCTATTTACATCTAAACAACCCGCGTACATGCCTTTAGCATCCAAATCATTACGACTTAATGCTTTTAGATATTGACGATAATCGCGACGATAGTCACTACCACCAAAACTCATTAACAGCAGCATTAACCAAGCGCACACTGTAAAAACACCATAATACAAACCTGAGATGGCATCTAACAAGCTATACATAAGTGCGGTAGGTAAAGCAATAATCATCAGGGTACCAAGTAAGCCTTGGTTGATAAAAGAGGGCAGTAAAGGATAAAGATAACGCTGCAAGACATTATCTAATTGTAATTTAGCGCTAAGGTGAACAACACGTTCAATAAGTAATGCGAGCAGTAAAGAGATTAATGCCATATCAATTATCCTTCAAATCTAAACATGCAAAATAATGTTGCCAGTCAAAATGAGGGCCGGGATCATCTTTACGCACAGGAGCAATATCACTGTGACCCGTAATACGATCTTGCGTTATTAAAGGGTAACCTTGCTGAATTTCCGCAGTCACTGCCGCTAAGCGCTGATACTGTGCGGATGTATATGGGTGATTGACATCCCCTTCAAGCTCAATACCAATAGAGAAATCATTACAACGGGATTTTCCTGCAAACTCCGACAACCCAGCATGCCAGGCTCGTTTATCCAGAGGGACAAACTGAATTAATTGACCATCACGCTTAATATATACATGCGCAGATACTCGCACTGATACTAACTTCTGAAAATATGGGTGCAAGCTGCAATCAAGTTTACCTAGAAAAAAATCTTCTACATAATCACTACCGTACTGTTCAGGTGGCAAGCTAATACAATGAATAACCAGTAAATCGATATCAATCTCTGCTGGACGTTCATCAAAATGTGGTGATGACAAAAACGTCGCATCTGCCAATAAATCGGACCTTGGTTGTCTATTTGCCACAGTATTTATACCTTCTAACTATAATCAATTTTGATATTATTCAACACGACCACTCATAATTGCTTCACTTTACAATGATATCGTTAGCAATAACATAGTAGAGTCAGTAAAATGCGAAGCTTATAATTAACGCACTCATAATGGAGAACAAGAATGGATGGAAATCAAAAAATTGCCAAAACCATGACTTATATCGCCTGGATCAGTGGGTTAATTGTCATGACTCTATTCTTCAACCATTTTTTATCGAAACAAGAAAACCCTAATACACGCCCCGAAAGTTACCAGCAAAATGGCAATGCAGTTGTTATGTTGCAACAAAATCGTGCTGGTCACTATGTTACCAATGGTTATATAAATGGTTATCAGGTAAAATTTTTACTCGATACTGGCGCGACACAGGTATCCATTCCAGCAACCGTAGCCGAAAAGATTGGCTTGAATGCTGGTTATAGTCAATCTGTGAATACAGCCAATGGTGTGATTGAAGTATTTTCAACACGCCTTGATAGCTTAACCATTGGTGAACTCGCCTTCTACGACCTAAGTGCGAATATTAATCCCTATATGCAAGGTGATACTATTCTGTTAGGCATGAATGCATTAAAACAAATTAAATTAGTCCAGCAAGGCAAAACCCTCACCTTAAGTGAGTATTAGTTTTTAATCGACCTAGGAATTATTATGTTACAACAAGAAATACGCCGCGCAGTAAGCACCGCATTAGCAGAAGACCTTGGTGGTCAAAGTGTGGCAGAAGGTGATATCACTGCAAACTTAATCGCAGCAGAAACACAAGCTAAAGCCAAAGTGATTAGTCGTGAACAAGCAGTATTTTGTGGTAAAGCCTGGGTTGATGAAGTTTTCCACCAACTCGGTGATACTGTAACAGTGACTTGGTGTGTTGCTGATGGTGATTTAGTGGCAGCGGATCAAACATTATTTACCCTAGAAGGCCCTGCTCGCACACTATTAACTGGCGAACGTAATGCATTGAACTTCGTACAAACATTATCTGGTGTTGCGACGTTAACGAAAGAATATGTCGATCAATTAGCAGGTACAAAATGTCAGTTGCTTGATACCCGTAAGACAATCCCGGGTCTACGCTTTGCACAAAAATATGCTGTGACTTGTGGTGGCGGTAAAAACCACCGTATCGGCCTATTCGATGCTTATCTGATTAAAGAAAACCACATCATGGCCTGTGGTGGCATTGAAAACGCCATTGCTAAAGCAAAAGAATTACAACCTGGTAAGCCTGTTGAAGTAGAAACAGAAAGTCTGGAAGAGCTACAGCAAGCATTAGACGCTGGCGCAGATATTGTGATGATCGATAACTTTGATATCCCAATGATGCGTGCTGCGGTTGAATTAAATCAAGGTAAAGCGAAATTAGAAGTATCAGGAAATGTAACAATTGAAACACTCGCAAGCTTTGCGGCGACCGGTGTTGATTTCATCTCTGTGGGTGCGTTAACAAAACACGTACAAGCAACTGATCTATCGATGCGCTTTATTAAATAATCAATGCGCTTTAGCTAAATCGTTATTAAAGGCCGTTCCAATACACATATAAAGCCAAATATAACACTTAGTTAAAACCAGTTCTAAAGTAGTAAAAATAAAGTTGAGCACTGCCACTTATGACGCAGTGCTTTTTTATATCCCCAACAAATAACGCAAAATAAAATTAATGCCTATTTCATATCCATTATTTAGTCATTCATCTAGAAATAGCTTTCTAAGCCTTCCATTTACACTTTAAAGCCTTAGTACAAGATAATAATATGTCAATAAATCAAGTCATTATCTGGACATATTGTCTTATAACTCGATCTTGATCGTTAAATAATTGTGTACAAAATGTTAAATCAACGTTTAAATAAATCTAACTCATCAAGTATCTCATACCATTTGATGACTAAAGGACTATTAGATAATTTTATAAGGATATAAAAAATGAGAGTACAACAGAAAGCACAACAACAAGGTTTTACGTTAATTGAATTAATGATCGTAGTCGCGATTGTGGCTATTTTGGCGGGTGTCGGTATGCCTGCTTATCAGAATTATACAAAGCGAGCACAATTTTCAGAAGTCATAGCCGCAACAGGACCAATAAAAACAGCTGTTGAGCTATGCGCTCAAATACAAGGATTGACAAGTACAGCAGGCTTCGTTTCCGCTGACAATGATAAATGTGGTACAAATGGTCAGAAAGGAATACCGGCCGATGACACAACAGGTTATGGTAATGTTGCGAGTACAAAATATACAGTAAATTCAAGTGGCGCACTAATCACTGCCGTAGCTAATGATGCGAACTCTACTACATATACATTAGCAGGGACAATAGCTGCTGACGGTAGAGTATCTTGGGTCCAAGGTGGCACATGTGATGTGAATGGTTATTGCTAAGCCATAATGCAACACAAGCATAACGCAAGCGGCCTAGCGCATAGCCTGGTCGCACATTCGTACCTCGCGACAGAAGAGATCCCATCACTTCTGCAAAGCGCCAAACAGGAAGGTAAAGCCTTCACAAGCTATCTCGTCGATAATAACATCATTGATAGCCACACATTAGCGCAATTATTAGAGCGAGAGTACGGCGTCCCTCTACTCGATTTAGATACTTTCAAGCTCGAAGAAATACCCGATAATCTCCTTAATGAAAAACTGATTGATAAGCACCATGCATTGCCTATTTATGTGCAAGGGCAAACACTGTATCTCGCGATGTCAGATCCAACGAACGTAACGGCCTTAGAAGAGTTCTCTTTCAGCTTTAGTCTGCATACCGAAGTGCTTTTAGTTGATGAAATACAATTACAAAAAGCCTTAGAGATTGTTCTCGAAAGTGATATGGATGCCCTTGGCGATCTGAATGATGCCGACATTGGTGATTTAGAGGTTGATAATAGCGAGTCACGCTTAGATCAAGAAAACAAAGATAGCGCTGACGATGCTCCGATTGTTAAATTCGTCAACAAGATCCTACTCGATGCAATCAAAAGGGGTGCCTCAGATATTCATTTCGAACCCTACGAATTTAAATACCGAGTACGATTTCGGATCGACGGTATTTTACACGAAATGGTATCGCCTCCAGTTAATTTAGCCATGCGCTTTTCAGCTCGATTAAAAGTAATGGCAAAACTGGATATTGCCGAACGTCGTATTCCCCAAGATGGTCGGATCAAGTTAAAACTTTCCAAAAATAAATCCGTTGATCTCCGTGTTAGTACCTTGCCCACCATGTGGGGAGAGAAAGTCGTTATGCGGATCTTGGATTCGAATCAAGCCAGTTTAAACATTGATATTCTCGGCTATGATGAAAAACAAAAAGCACTTTACCTTAAAGCATTAGAAAGACCGCAAGGTATGATCTTGGTTACTGGACCAACAGGTAGTGGTAAAACAGTGTCGTTATACAGTGGATTAAATATTCTCAATACTGTCGAACGCAACATATCCACAGCCGAAGATCCTATCGAGATCAACTTAACCGGTATCAATCAAGTACAGATCAACCTGAAAGCAGGGCTTACTTTCCCCAGTGCATTGCGTTCTTTCTTACGACAAGATCCTGATGTGGTCATGGTTGGTGAGATCCGAGATATTGAAACTGCTGAAATTGCGATCAAAGCAGCGCAAACCGGTCACTTGGTGTTATCAACACTGCATACGAACTCCGCAGCTGAAACGCTAACCCGTTTATCTAATATGGGGGTTCCTGCTTATAATATTGGTTCATCCGTCAGCTTGATCATCGCCCAGCGTCTTGGCCGACGACTTTGTAACGAATGCAAACAACCAGAGGAGATACCTTCGGTTGAATTAGTCAAACTCGGATTTAGCCCGCAACAAATTAACCAAGGGATCACACCTTTCAAAGCCATAGGCTGTAATCAGTGCACTAAAGGTTATAAAGGCCGTGTGGGTATCTACGAAGTAATGCCAATGTCTGACACGATCGCACGCATGATTTTAACAGGCAGTAATTCGATGGAGCTAAACGATCAAGCACAACAAGAAGGCATGGATACATTACGCCAGTCTGCGTTACAGAGAGTGATCGATGGGGTAACAAGCTTACTTGAGGTCGAGCGGATCACGAGTCATTAATCTTCATCAATAACGTCCTCTGACTAAGTAGGATCTTATCGTCAACCATTCGCTAAGGATAGCATCATGGTAGCAGTAACTAAAAAAGCTAATAACACCAACACATCGACAGTCAAAAAACGCTATCCCTACAACTGGCAAGGCGTTAATCGCAAAGGTAAAAAAGTCAGTGGCGAAATGCAATCTGAAAGCATCAGCAATCTCAAAGTGGAATTACGTCGCCAAGGTATTAATGTATTAAAAGCTAACCGTAAATCCACGGGATTATTTTCCAGTGCGAAAGCTAAAATTAAACCGATGGATATTGCAATTATTTCACGTCAAATTGCAACCATGTTAAATGCAGGCGTTCCACTCGTACAAAGTTTAGAAATTATTGCACGTAGTCATGACAACCCAACAATGCGTTCACTCATCGGCGAAGTTGCAGCCGAAGTCGCCACAGGGACTACATTGTCAGACACCCTACGTAAACACCCTCTTTATTTTGATGATTTGTATTGCGACCTTATCAGCGCAGGTGAGCAATCCGGTTCGCTGGACAGTATTTATGATCGTATCGCGACTTACAAAGAAAAAGCCGAAGCGCTGAAATCAAAGATCAAAAAAGCCATGTTCTATCCCGCTATGGTGGTTGCAGTAGCGACAATCGTCACCTTGATTTTACTACTCTACGTTATTCCACAATTCAAAGATATCTTCGCTAGCTTTGGTGCTGAACTACCGCCCTTCACGCTATTCGTATTATCTATCTCCGATTTTGTGAGCCAATTTTGGTATTTGGTGATCGGGATATTATTTGGAATGCCCTTTATCTACCTTAAAGCCAATAAACGCTCTATGAAAATAAAACACATGAGTGAACGTAGCATCCTGAAAATTCCAGCGATTGGTCCAATTATGCACAAAGGCGCAATGGCCCGTTTTGCCAGAACCTTATCGACAACATTTGCAGCTGGTATCCCACTGGTCGACTCGCTGACTTCAGCCGCAGGGGCATCCGGTAATATTGTTTATAAAAGCGCGGTAATGGAAATGCGCAGCGAAGTCATCGCAGGATTACAGATGCACATCGCCATGCGCTCAACGAATTTATTTCCAGATATGGTCACACAGATGGTGATGATTGGTGAAGAGTCAGGCTCACTTGATGATATGTTAGCAAAGGTTGCGCATATTTATGAACAACAAGTCGATGATGCTGTTGATGGGCTTACCAGTTTAATTGAACCAATGATTATGGTGGTATTGGGTATAGTCATTGGTGGGCTGGTGATTGCAATGTACTTACCTATTTTTGAAATGGGCAGCATTATGTAGTTGAACTCGCACAAGTGATGCTTTGCCTGCCGCTTTAACAGCTTTTCTGTGATGAGTTTGCTATCATCTTATTTCAATTAATACTTATCTATCAATTTGATTCCGTACAGGTAATTTAAATGCAAGACTTAGCGCTACTCTTTCAACTCTATCCTTGGCTATTATGGCTATCTGTTGCTTTACTTGGTCTACTGGTTGGTAGCTTCCTTAATGTCGTGATCTACCGTTTACCAATTATGATGGAACATGAATGGAAACAAGAGTGCACCGTCTATTTCAGTGACGAATGTAAAGCTGTAACACCAGAACACCAAGCAGCTAAATTTAACTTATTGCTGCCCCGCTCTGCTTGCCCTAAATGCAATCATCAAATTACCGCATTAGAAAATATTCCAGTGATCAGTTGGTTGGTATTACGTGGTAAATGCAGTAGTTGCGCAAACCCAATATCTGCACGTTATCCAAGTATCGAGCTCCTCACTGGACTCTTATCTTTGGCTGTTGCCTTTTACATCCCTTACGGTATTCAATTAGCAGGAGCCTTATTACTAACATGGTGTTTAGTCGCGCTAACCTTCATTGATATAGATAAAATGTTATTGCCCGATCAAATGACATTACCGCTATTATGGTTAGGTTTATTACTTAACGTTAATTACGCATGGGTAACACCTTCAGATGCCATCATTGGGGCAATTGTAGGTTACTTATCACTCTGGTCGGTGTATTGGGGTTTTAAGCTACTGACCGGAAAAGAGGGCATGGGCTATGGAGACTTTAAACTATTAGCTGCATTTGGCGCTTGGTTTGGTTGGCAATCTATTTTGGCGATTGTTCTACTCTCTTCATTTGCTGGCGCTATTATCGGTATTAGCCAAATCGCACTAAAAAAACATACCCAAGGTAACCCGATCCCATTTGGCCCTTATCTTGCGATTGCAGGTTGGTTATATCTTATCTGGGGCGATCAAATCGTTGATTTCTACCTGTCTAACTTTATCTATTAAGGGACCTTGCTATGTATGTTGTCGGATTAACAGGCGGGATTGCATCGGGTAAAACAACGGTTGCCGATCTCATTGCGACTAAAAACATTAATTTAGTTGATGCTGATATTGTTGCACGAGAAGTGGTGGCTATTGGTAGTGATGGCTTGGCCCAAATTAGCACTCATTTTGGCCCTGAAATATTACTCGATGATGGCAGCTTAAATCGAACTTTATTAAGAGAGAAAATATTTTCTGATGACACAAATAAGCAATGGCTAAATAACTTATTACACCCGATGATTAGAGCTGAGTTATTAGCACAATTAGCGGCAAGCAGATCCATTTACACACTACTTGTTGTCCCTCTATTAGTAGAGAATAACCTCACTAGTTTATGTGATCATGTATTGGTTGTAGATGTAGAAGAGCAAGTTCAAATAGAGCGAACCATTGCACGTGATCACGTTTCAGAGCAGCAAGCCAAGGCTATATTACAATCACAAGCGAGTCGCCAACAGCGTCTAGCAGACGCCGATTCTGTCGTGGTCAATAATGATCGCCAACAGCTCGCTGATGATGTTGATATTTTACATCAAAAATTTCTTGAGTTAGCGGCAAGTGCCGTGGCAAACTGACATTTTTAAGCGCTATATATTTAGGAAATAACCATGCAAGTAAATTGCCCGACCTGTCAAAAACCTGTTGAATGGGTCGCAACAAGTGAATTTCGCCCATTTTGCAGTGACCGCTGTAAACTCATTGATCTTGGCGAATGGGCAAGTGAAGAACGTGCAATTCCCGGTGAAGATGTATCACCACAAGAACTGCAGCCTAAAGGCTACGAATTCGATTAATTGCATGAACTAAAAGTATAATGCTAAGTGGCTCAGGCAAACTGAGCCACTAACATCTCAACAATCACCTGATTTGCGGCAGGGAAAGTATAATTCGTTAAATCATGAATATTAACCCATTCCGTTTGCTGCCCTTCAAGCCCCTTACCCACACCTTCAAAATTATCGACAAGGTAGAAATCCAGTTGCACGACTTTATCACCGTAATCAAACTCTAGCTGATGAAATACATGTGCATTAACAACCTCAAGGTTAACCTCTTCTTTTAGCTCTCTTGTTAACGCTTCAAGCACTGATTCACCTGATTCCACCTTACCACCAGGAAACTCCCATTTATCGCCTTGGTGTTGCTCTGAGCTACGCTTACTGATGAATACTTGCTGGTCACGAACAATAATACCAGCAGCGACATGGACAACTTTCATGATAGTTTCTCTTATGAATATAATACAAAAAAATTACAGTTAATAAAAAGCGCTAAAACATTGCTGCTTTAGCGCTTTAAAACTCAGTCATGGCCTACATCATATTAAGCCATTCGATTAAGCGTTGTTATTAACTTAGTTTAGCTGAGTTTACCATGGCACTGTTTGAATTTAGCACCTGAACCACAAGGGCACGGATCATTACGACCCACTTTCTGACCTTGGCGTACAAATGTTTCAGGATCAGCGGCTGCTTCCGAGTTGTCTGCAAGCTGATTTTCAGCCGTTGCATGGCTCATGCTTTGTGGTAAAGATTCACTGCGACGACGCTGTGCTTCTACCGCTTCAACATCTTCAGGTGCTTGAACTTGTACTTTAGAAATAACACCAACAACATCTGATTTTAAGTTTTCTAACATTTCAGTAAACAGTTCAAACGATTCACGCTTGTATTCTTGTTTCGGGTTTTTCTGTGCATAACCACGTAAATGAATACCTTGACGTAAATGGTCCATTGCCGCTAAGTGCTCTTTCCATAAACCATCAAGTGTTTGTAGCATGACTGCTTTTTCGAACTGGCGAATAACTTGTGCGCCAACAGCGTCTTCTTTTGCTGTGTATGCTTCGTTAGCTGCCGTCATGATACGTTCACGAATTTTTTCTTCGTATAATTTAGTATCATCATCCAACCATTGTTGAATCGGTAGCTCTAGCATGAAGTCAGCACGTAAACGCTTCTCTAAGCCTGAGATATCCCACATTTCATGTAGTGATTGTGGTGGAATGTAAGCATCCATAACAGCATTAATCACGTCTTCACGGATCACTACCATCGTCTCGCTAATATCTTCCGATTCCATCAACTCATTACGTTGCTCATAAACCACTTTACGTTGATCATTAGCAACATCATCAAATTCAAGTAATGATTTACGAATATCGAAGTTACGGCCTTCAACTTTACGTTGAGCGTTTTCGATTGCACGTGTTACCCACTTATGTTCAATCGCTTCGCCTTCTTCCATGCCCAGTTTCTTCATCATGCCTGTAATACGGTCTGATGTGAAAATACGCATAAGCGGATCGGCCATTGATAAGTAGAAACGTGTAGAACCCGCATCACCCTGACGACCAGAACGACCACGTAACTGGTTATCAATACGACGTGACTCATGGCGCTCTGTACCAATAATGTGTAAACCACCCGCAGTAAGTACCGCGTCGTGACGAACCTGCCATTGATCTTTAATGTGTTTAATTTGCGCTTCAGTTGCGTTTTTCAACTTATCAACTTCAGTCTGCCAATTACCACCTAAAACAATATCGGTACCACGACCAGCCATATTAGTTGCAATTGTTACGGCACCAGAGCGACCAGCATCAGCAACAATTTCAGCTTCACGTTCGTGGAACTTTGCATTCAATACGTTATGTTTGATCTTGTCTTTTTTCAGCAAATTAGAAAGCAGTTCAGAACTTTCAATCGATACCGTACCAACCAATACTGGCTGCTGTCTTTTAACACAGTCTTTGATATCTTCAATAATCGCAACGTGTTTTTCATCCGCAGTCAGGTAAACTAAATCACCGAAATCTTTACGTGCCATTGGTTTATTAGTCGGTAATACAACCGTTTCTAAACTGTAGATAGATTGGAATTCGAATGCTTCAGTATCAGCGGTACCTGTCATACCAGACAGCTTTTCATACATACGGAAATAATTCTGGAATGTAATTGACGCTAATGTTTGGTTTTCGTTTTGAATTTTAACACCTTCGCGTGCTTCTACCGCTTGGTGTAAACCTTCAGACCAACGACGACCAGGCATCGTACGACCAGTGTGCTCATCGACAATAACAATCTCGCCTTCATCGCTGACGATATAATCTACATCTTTTTCAAATAACGTATGCGCACGTAATGCCGCATTGATGTGATGTAGTAATGAAATATTACCCGCAGAAAATAAAGAATCTTCTTCGCTTAATAAGCCACGCTCTTTAAGCATTTCTTCAACTTTGATTTGACCATTTTCAGTCAGTAATACTTGCTTGTTCTTTTCATCAACGGTGTAATGACCATCACCAGTATATTCTTCAGTATCTTCCTGTTCTTGCTGTTCTAACAACGGAATAATGGTATTAATCTTAGTGTATAGCTCAGAACTGTCATCTGCAGGGCCAGAAATAATCAATGGTGTACGCGCTTCATCAATTAAAATTGAATCCACTTCATCGATTACCGCATAGTATAATGGGCGCATTACACGTTGTTGTGGTTCAAACGCCATGTTGTCACGCAAGTAATCAAAACCAAATTCATTATTGGTTCCGTAAGTAACATCCGCAGCGTAAGCTTCACGTTTAGCCATGTTGTCCATGCCCGAAACATTAAGACCAACAGTTAAGCCTAAAAATTCAAATAGTTCACGATTCCATTCCGCATCACGTGCAGCAAGGTAATCATTCACTGTAATAATATGCACACCTTTACCTGTTAGTGCATTAAGGTAAGCAGGTAGTGTTGCGGTAAGTGTTTTACCTTCACCAGTACGCATTTCAGCAATTTGGTTATTATTTAAAACCATACCACCCAATAATTGAACATCGAAGTGACGCATACCAAATACACGTTTTGAGCCTTCACGAACAACCGCGAATGCTTCTGCTAAAATGCTATCAAGTGAATCTCCAGCAGCTAAACGTTGTTGAAAATCAACCGTTTTAGCTTTTAGCTCTTCATCTGATAATACTTCAAAATCAGCTTCTAATTGATTAACCTGTTTTACAACTTTATGCAATTTTTTTAAAATGCGGTCATTGCGGCTACCGACTATTTTTGTAATTATATTAGTTAACATTTTATGACCAAAAGTTATTGTGAATCTAATTTGAATTTAAAGCATTTTAGCGATAAACGTAGCGTTTCGGATCGATTTGTCGTCCTGATTTTAGCACTTCGTAATGAACATGAGGACCAGTCGAACGCCCTGTACTCCCCATAATAGCAATAGTTTGCCCTTTGCCTACAACATCACCTTCTTTAGCAATCAATTCTTTAGAGTGAGCATAACGTGAAGACAAACCATTTCCGTGGTTGATTTCAATTAATAATCCATAACCAGCGCGTTTTCCAGACCATGTTACAACACCTGCGCCCGTTGCGATAATATTCATTCCATTATTACCAGCAAAATCAACGCCTTTATGCATCCGAGCACGCCCTGTAAAAGGGTCTTTACGGATACCATAGGGAGATGATAACCAAGAACCGCGTTGAATAACTGGGCGTCCAGATAAAACAGCCTCATCAGTTATATTGTGATTCAATAGCATAGTTTCAAGTAGTGATAGCTGTTGCGAGCGATTATTTACTTCTAACGAGAGTGAATCCATCTCTTCAAGTAAGGTTTGCAAATCGACCGCATAACTTGAATCAGTATCAAGTGGACCACCCATTGCTGGCTTTGCTGTGAAATCGAATTCGCCACGCGTTAAACTCGCACTCTTAGCTAACTCATCACTTAATAAGCTTAAGCGATTGACTTCTGCTTGCATCATGCCAACTTTACTCGCAAATACAGCGATTTTCAAATCCGTTTCTTGACGTAGAGCAAGAACTTCATCTGCTTGTTGTTGATATTTTTGTTGAGTTTTTGCGATCTTAAGTTGTATTGCTTGAGAAGAGTAGTTTGAATAGAGAAACCAAGAAGCTGTAATCGAAATGGCAATAACAATGATTAAGGCAAATATTAAGAAGTAGAAATTAAATAATTTAGAATAGCTGTGTTTACTATTCGAATAAGTAACTGTAACGCTCATAATCTTTTATTAACTGATGAATTTGTGACACTAAATATAAACAATTTAATGCCACAATTCTATCTGTATTTACCTCGAACCCAACTAACTCATGCCAGTTCCGAGATACAACGCAGATTTGGTTAGATTATAACGCTAATTCTAGGCTTGGTTCTAACCAACGAATTGGTGCTTCTTGCGTTTCATCAACGGTGGTGAATTCCCACGCTTCTTGATTAGCAAGTAAGGCTCTTAGTAATAAGTTATTCATACCATGGCCAGTTTTGAATGCTCTAAACTCACCTAAGATTGAATGACCAGATAAATACAGGTCGCCAACAGCATCCAGTACTTTATGTTTTACGAATTCATCATCATAACGTAAGCCGTCATCATTTAGAATACGGAACTCATCAACCACGATTGCGTTCTCTAAGCTACCGCCGAGTGCAAGATTCTGTGATTGTAAGTATTCAATGTCTTTCATGAAACCAAACGTACGTGCTCGGCTGATTTCTTGATGGAACCAGTCGCCAGAGAAATCTGCACGAATATGTTGGTTTTGACCTTCAAATACAGGGTGATCAAATTCAATACGTAAATCCATGATAAAGCCATGGTTAGACGGTAAGAATTCAGCCCATTTATCGCCATCTTCAACACGAATAGGTTGTTTGATTTTAATGAATTGCTTCGCACAGTTCAGTTCTTCAATTCCTGCACTTTGCAGTAAGAAAATAAACGGACTTGCACTACCATCCATAATTGGAATTTCAGCAGCATCAACTTCAATAATGATATTATCAATACCAAGACCAGCTAATGCAGCATTGAGATGTTCAACGGTAGAAATACGATGGCCATCTTCACTAATAAGACAAGTACATAGCATCGTGTCTTTCACCATGTCTGCTGATGCTTTAAAATCAACAACTGGATTAAGATCGATACGACGGTAAATAATACCGGTGTTCGCTGCCGCTGGACGAAGATTAAGGGTAACCTTGTTGCCAGAATGTAGACCGATTCCGGTACCACGAACTGCTTGTTTTAATGTTCTTTGTTTAATCATTAATGTCACCCTATTTAAATCCCACACTCCAACGAGAGGCCGAGCAATTTACCACAGCCCTAGTGAAAATGCAAAATCACCAATCCAAACTCGTCTTATATAATTCAGTCTTTACACTAAAAACAATGCGTCAGACTGAATTACATTCTAGCTACAGTACGATAAAGTATTAGTCTGCTTGACGACGTAAAAACGCAGGAATATCAAGATAATCCGGTTCACTTTTCGTTGCAGTAGTCGTATTACTTTCACCAACAGCAACTTGCTGTACATCTACTTGCTTATCGGCTGGAACAACAGTAGCTTTAACAGTTTCTTCAGCTTTAGTTTGTTCAACTTTCGCTTCTTCAACTTTCTTTACTGGTGTTGGTACTAGCGTGATATCAGGTTTATTTTCAGCACCTATACCTGTAACAACAACTGTTACACGTAATTCATCCGTCATTTCAGGATCAATCACAGCACCAACAACAACCGTTGCATTATCAGATGCGAACGCTTTAACAGAGTTACCAACAGTTTCGAATTCTTCGATATTAATATCTAAGCCCGCTGTGATATTAACAAGAATACCGCGCGCACCCGCCAAATCGACATCATCAAGCAATGGGCTTGAGATTGCAGCTTCAGCCGCTTCTTCAGCACGATCTTCACCAGACGCAACGCCTGTACCCATCATTGCAGTACCCATTTCGCTCATTACTGTGCGAACATCGGCGAAATCCACGTTGATTAGACCTGGACGTGTAATTAGTTCTGCAATACCTTGAACAGCACCAAGCAATACGTTATTTGCAGCTTTAAATGCATCAAGTAAGCTTACGCCACGACCTAATACTTTAAGTAATTTGTCGTTAGGGATAGTAATTAACGAATCAACTTGTTCACTTAATGCATCAATACCAGCTTGTGCATAAGTTAAACGACGCTTACCTTCAAAAGAGAAAGGTTTTGTTACAACAGCAACTGTTAAAATGCCAAGTTCTTTAGCAATTTCAGCAACAACTGGTGCAGCACCAGTACCAGTACCACCGCCCATACCAGCAGCAATAAAGATCATATCTGAGCCTTGTAGGTGCTCACGAATAGTATCGCGATCTTCCGATGCCGCTTCACGGCCAACAGCTGGATTAGCACCTGCGCCGAGGCCTTTAGTGATAGTGTTACCGATTTGAATTACAGATCCAGCGGCTGAATTACGTAATGCTTGCGCATCCGTATTAACAACTATAAATTCAACACCTTCAATTGTTTCACTGACCATGTGATCAACAGCGTTACCGCCGCCACCACCAACACCAATGACTTTAATGACAGCTTCATCGTTACTATCATCGAGTAGTTCAAACATGGTAATTTCTCCAAAAATCTTATAGGGTTTTAGAACCCGCCTTTGAACCAGCTAGTTATTTTTTTGAGTAGCTGATTACAATTATTCCTTTCTACGACTACTTCTGTCGTTGGTTCGAACTGTTGTTCTTTACCAAACTGAAGTAAGCCAACCGCTGTTGAATACACTGGTGTATTTACATACTCAGTTAACCCATTGATATTTAAAGGGGCACCGATTCTAACTTGTGAGTTAAACACGCTTTCAGCACATTCAACCAAACCTTCAATTTGTGCTGCGCCACCAGTCAGGACTATACCCGCAGCCAATTTTTCCAGTTTTAATGACTCTAAAACAGTTTTTAATTCAGCTTCAACCATTCCGAATAGCTCAGAATATCGAGGTTCGATCACTTCTGCAAGTGTTTGTCGCTGTAAAGTGCGCGATGGTCGACCACCAACACTGGCAACTTCGATAGTATCATCGCGCTGTAATAAATTAGCATGCGCACAACCAAAGTTAACTTTAATATTTTCGGCATCTGCAGGAGGTGTACCAAATGCATACGCAATATCACTAGTAACTGCATTACCAGCATAAGAAAATACCGAAGTATGACGTAATGAACCGTCATAAAATACGGCGATATCAATCGTACCACCGCCGATATCAACAACACATACACCAAGCTCTTTTTCATCATCTGTCACGACTGCATAACTTGATGCTAAAGCAGAAAAAATTAATTTATCGACTTGCAATTCGCAACGTTCAGCACATTTTACAATATTTTTTGCCATATCGTTGTGACAGGTGATCAAATGTACCTTCGCTTTCATGCGAACGCCGGATAAACCAACAGGGTTTTTTATGCGCTCTTGATAATCAATAGCATACTCCTGTGGTATTACGTGCAAAATTCGATGCTCATCACGAATACGCACAGACCTTGCAGTATAGATCACATTATCTACATCATCTTGTGTGACTTCGTCTTCAGAAATCGCCACCATACCAATTTCATCTTGGCTACTGATATGTTTACCTGAAATACTGAGGTAAACAGATGATATTTTCATATCTGCCATCATCTCAGCTTCTTGTAACGCACGTTGTACCGCTTTTACGACAGATTCAAGATCGTTCACACCACCTTTATCCATCCCTCTTGATGTACTTTCGCCTAATCCGATAATGTTCAGTTCGCCATCAGGTAATAATTCACCCACTACAACAGCTATTTTTGATGTACCGACATCTAAACCAACAATTAATTTTCGTTCCATCGACTTAGTCATTATCATTACTCTTTATTGTCATTTTTCCAGCCAACTGAGAAACCTGTATCGTAACGTAAATCTATATAGGCTATTTTATCTTTATCTAATACCGCAACATAATCGATATAACGTTGGATCCGAGTTATCGCATCTTCTCGTCCTAAGCGCAACATAATACCATTACTTAATACAACCGTTATTGCATTGCGTAAATTAAGTGTCATTTTAACAATGTTATAATCATTTAACTCTAATAATCCTTTGAATTCATTGTACTTAGACAATGTTTGCGCGATTCTATCATCCGGACTATAAAGTTTCACTAATGATCGCGGTGCACGATTAATGTCCGCATCAAAGACAATGCCGTCTTCATTTAATAATTGCGTATCATTCCAGACTGCTACAACGGGCTGCTCTTGGATGTAAACACGCAACAAATCAGGCCAGCTTTTACGAACCGAGGCATGATAAACCCAAGGTAATGACTCAATTTTTCGTTGGATGTCATCAACATTAACCGAAAAATAGTTTTCGATAGCTGGTTTTTTTAATAACACAGCTCGAACATCATCATCGCTGACATAATCACGCTCACCTTGAATGATTAGCTTTGACATCGGCATCTTACTGGCGTCAGTTAAGTATGCTTCCATACTACTAAACATCCAGCTAAAAAATACTATCACCATAAAGAAGAAAACGAGACCTAAACTTCGTCTTAAACGTGACGGCGTTAATTCTTCATCGCAGGACTCATCCGCTTGAATTTCAAGTTCAGTGAGCGCATAGATATTATCGTCTGGCGCATCTGCCGATGGTGTTGTGATAGCTGCTGTCATATTAAGATACGTTTATTAATGCGCGAGCGCTAATACCTTTGAAACTAAACTTTCAAAATTATAGCCTGCAGCATTTGCAGCCATCGGCACTAAGCTTTTTTCAGTCATCCCCGGAACCGTATTCACTTCCAATAACTGGAATTGACCCTCTGCATCTAGCATCGCATCAACACGGCCCCAACCTTCCGCAGCAACGGCATGGAATGCTTTTAATGCGTAAGCTTGTAATTGCTGACGTTGTTCATCAGTAATTGGGGCTGGGCATAAATACTCCGTCGTATTCGATTGGTACTTAGCCTGATAATCATAAAAAGTATTTGGTGTCTTAAGCTGAATCACAGGTAATACTTCAGTACCAAGAATCGCGACCGTAAATTCAGGGCCTTCGATCCATTGTTCAATTAAGATCTCGTCATCATATTTAAATGCGGCTGTTACCGCCGTTTCTAATTCAGCAACACTATGCACTTTCGCCATACCGATACTTGAGCCTTCTTTTGCAGGCTTAATAATAACGGGTGAACCAAGTTCAGCGATAATATCAACGGCAACTGAATTGCTAAAATCAGTGGGTGTAACAACACGATAAAGTGCAGTCGGCAGACCTTGAGACTGCCAGATTTGCTTAGTTCGGATCTTATCCATCGCTAATGCAGCACCTAACACGCGGCTACCAGTATAAGGGATTGCGAGCTGCTCTAATGCACCTTGCATCACACCATCTTCACCACCACGGCCATGAAGTGCAATAAACGCATGTGTAAAGCCATCACGACTTAATTGATGAACATCATATTCAGCAGTATCTAAAGCATGTGCATCAACGCCCGCACGCTGTAAACCAGCAGTCACAGCTGCGCCAGATTTTAATGAAACTTCACGTTCAGCAGAATGTCCGCCAAATAGAACTGCTACTTTTTTGCTGCTTGTTACGCTCATGATTACTTCTTCCATTGTTTCATCGTACTAACATTCATTTCCATTGCTGCTAGTTCTTTAGCAAGCGTACCAACATTACCAGCACCTTGCGTCAATACCAAGTCACCGTCTTGTAAATGATCAGCGAGAATAGCTGGTAGTTCATCAGGACTAGATACAAAGATCGGGTCGATTGCACCGCGCTGTCTAATACTACGACATAATGAACGGCTATCTGCTCCCGGAATTGGCTCTTCACCTGCAGGATACACTTCTAATAATAATAATAAATCGACTTTTGATAAGACATTTGCAAAGTCTTCATATAAATCGCGTGTACGTGTATAGCGGTGTGGTTGAAATACCGATACTAAACGCTTTTCAGGCCAACCAGCACGGGCAGCAGTAATCGTCACATCAACTTCTGTTGGGTGATGCCCATAATCATCAACGAGCATCACATTACCTGTGCCTGAATCAAATTGGCCTAAGTGGTCAAAACGTCTACCCGTTCCAGCAAAATCAGCGAGCGCTTTAACAATCGCACTATCTTTAATGCCATCTTCCGTCGCAACCGCGACAGCGGCCGTTGCATTCAAGGCATTATGCTGACCCGGAGAGTTTAAACTAACACGTAAATCATCACGATCTTTACGGCAAATAGTAAAATGGCTTTGATGCCCTTTTTGCACATAATCTACAATACGAACATCTGCTTTTTCAGAAAAACCATAAGTAACCACCTGACGACCAACGTCTGGGATCAATTTTTCAATTACCGCATCATCGGCACACATAACAGCTAAACCATAAAATGGAAGATTATGTAAAAAATCAATAAAGGTTTTTTCTAATTTTGCAAAGTCGCCACCATACGTATCCATATGATCAGCTTCAATATTCGTCACTACTGCAACCATAGGCTGTAATAATAAGAATGAAGCATCACTTTCATCTGCTTCTGCGATCAGATAACGGCTCATACCTAAGCCAGCATTCGTACCAGTACTCTTAACTAAACCACCGTTAACAAATGTTGGATCTAAGCCTGCTTCATGATAAATACCTGTCACGAGTGCTGTTGTCGAGGTTTTACCGTGCGTCCCCGCAATCGCGATACCATGACGGAAGCGCATGAGTTCAGCAAGCATCTCTGCACGTTTTACGACTGGAGTACGATTTTCATGTGCCGCAATAATCTCAGGGTTCGTTAAATCGATTGCCGTTGAGACAACAACAACACTGGCATTAAGTACATTTTCTGCTTTATGATCAAAATTAATTTTTGCGCCTAACTTAACCAAGCGTTCAGTCACTGGATTCGGTGCTAAATCAGAACCAGTGATCTGGTAACCTTCATTTGCTAATACTTCGGCGATACCGCCCATGCCAGCACCACCGATGCCAACAAAATGAATAGTTTTCACACGGCGCATCTCTGGCACTATTGTTCTAAGTTGTGCGATCTTTTGTTCAGGCATTATCTTCTCTCTTAACTTAATGCTGAGCAGGTATTTGCCACCTGCTCAGTTGCATCTAGGATTGCAGCGCTTTTGGCCGCATTCGACATCGCGACAAGTTGCGCTTCATCGTCAATCCATTGCTGTAATAATTTTGCTAAATCAGGTGCATTAAACTCGCTCTGCGGCATTAATACTGCACCACCTGCTTGCACTAACGATTGTGCATTTTTAGTCTGATGATCATCTACCGCATGCGGTAATGGAATGAAAATAGCAGGTAAACCAGCGACAGCTACTTCAGATACCGTTAACGCGCCAGCACGACAAACAACCACATCGGCTTGACCATACGCCTGCGCCATATCACCAATAAAGTCAGTCACTTCAACATTAGCTGTCACACCAACAGTCTGGTAAGTGTCTTTAACGACAGCGGTATTATTTTTACCGACTTGATGACGAACACAAATTTTATCTTGTGGTAATAACGCGATAGCAGCAGGTAACGTCTCATTTAATACTTTAGCGCCTAAACTGCCACCAACAACTAATATCGTCAGCTTTTCTCTATCTGTTTTAACTTGTTCATGTAATGCTAATACATCTTCACGCACAGGATTACCGACCAGTTGCCCATGATTGAATGCACCAGGGAAAGCCATTAAGACACGTTTTGCAATTTTCGCTAACAAACGATTCGTTAAGCCAGCAGCCGCATTCTGTTCATGCAATACCACGGGAATACCTTGTAACCATGCAGCAACACCGCCCGGACCACTCGCAAAGCCGCCCATACCTAACACGACATCAGGCTTAAAATATTGCATCACTTTACGCGCTTGTAAAACTGATTTCAAAATACGAAAAGGTGCAGCGCATAAGCGTTTAATGCCATTACCACGTACGCCTGATATATCAATAAATGAGATATCAAAACCATGTTGTGGGACTAAATCTGCTTCCATTCGATCAGCAGTGCCAATCCAATGAATTACCCAGCCTTGTTGCTGCAAATGTTTTGCGACCGCAATACCGGGAAATACATGACCGCCAGTACCACCAGCCATCACTAATAAACGTTTTGTCATAATATCATCTTCAACTGTTATGAGATTTAATCAGAGATTACAGTTAATTTATTCATTAATGTTATCACTAACTTGGGGTAGCATTATTTGATATCGACACTTTTTGTGCGCGATATTCATAATCAATGCGTAAGAGCACCGCCACAGCACAGCTCATGATCAATAAACTTGAACCGCCATAGCTCACCAAGGGTAATGTTAACCCTTTTGTTGGTAATAACCCCGATGCAGCACCAACATTAACTAAAGTTTGAAAACAGAACCAAACTCCAATACTAATTGCCAGAAAACCAGCAAATGATTGATCAAGCTCTAGACTACGACGACCAATTTGTAATGCTTTAAACACCAGTAACATCTGTAGCATCAATACAATAAAGACACCCAAGAAGCCTAATTCTTCAGCCAAAATAGCGAATACAAAATCGGTATGCGCTTCTGGTAAATATTCCAACTTTTGGATCGAATTACCGAGACCTTCACCACTAAAGCTGCCACGGCCAAATGCCATTAAAGATTGAGTTAACTGATAGCCACTGCCGAATGGATCATCCCAAGGGTCGAGAAAAGAAGTAATTCGACGCATTCGGTAAGGCGATAATATCACTGCTAATGCACCCAGTAAAATCGCGACAACGCATAATGCTATGAAGTGTACTAATTTTGCACCACCGATAAATAACAGTGCGACACTCGTGGTTAAAATAACCATAACAGAGCCGAAATCAGGTTGAACAAGAAGCAATGCAGAAATAACAACAATCACTAATAAGCCATTCACAAAGCCTTTATAACTTTCTTGTAATAGACTTTTTTGACGCACTAGATAACCAGAAAAATAAGTAAATAGCGCAAATTTTGCAAATTCGGCAGGCTGCATATTCAAAGGACCAAGAGAGATCCAGCGAGTACTACCATTTACAGTACGTCCGATCACGAGAACCAGTACCAGTAATGCAATTGCGACAAACAAAAAACGTACACTATTACGTTCAAAAAATGCTATCGGCACATTCAATACACAGATCGCCGCAAACAAAGAAACACACAGAAATATTAAATGCTTTTTCACAAACATGAACGGGTCATTACCCAGCGCAATACCTTCTGGTAATGATGCTGATGCAACCATGACTAAACCAACCATCATCAAGACAATAGCTAATAATAATAACTGTCGGTCATACACAGCAGTCTGTTGTTCTTCAACACCTAGCAGATAGGCTTTCGTCCGTGTTAAAAATTCCATTACAGGGCCTTAACTAACGCTCTAAAGTGATCACCACGCGCCATAAAATTAGCGTACATATCAATACTGGCACACGCTGGTGATAATAAAACCCAATCACCCGGCTGTACTAATTCACTAATTTCACGAATCGCAACCGTTAGGTCGGCAACAAGCTTGGTATTACTCGCTAATGCAGTAAAACATTCAGCGTCTTTACCAAAACAATAAGTAAGGGCAATATCATCACATAGTGCAGATTCTAAAGGACTAAAATCAGCCCCCTTGCCATCACCACCTGCAATCAGATATAAACGCCCTTTAACACTACTTTTAAGACCATCAAGCGCCGCTAACGTGGCCCCAACATTCGTTGCCTTGGTATCGTTAATCCACATGACATCATTAAGCTCACGAATAAATTCACAACGATGGGCCAACCCAGTGAATTGCATCAAGCCCGGTAGCGTTTTAGTACGATCTACACCAGCAGCATCAAGCAACGCAATCGCAGACAATGCATTCATTAAATTATGCACACCCGTGATCTTTAAATCATCCGCACTGATAATGCCTTCGCCTTGATAAGCAAGCCACGTACTACCTTGCTGTTGAATCAAGCCATAGTCAGCATTATCTTCACCAAAGCTATGCTTAATTGCGCTAGTCGTATTCGCTTGTTCAGGACAAGCGGTTAACACATCATCACGATTCGTTACGACCGTTTGCGCATGCTGATAAATAGACAATTTTGCCTGACGGTAAGCCTCAAAATCAGGATAGCGATCAAGGTGGTCATCCGTTACATTCAGTACTGTTGCAGCCACAGCTTGTAAACTGTGGGTCGTTTCCAGTTGAAAACTTGAAAGCTCTAAAACATATAACTGATAAGGGTCTGCAACATCGAGAAGGTCTAGCGCTGGAATTCCAATGTTGCCACCGATTGCGGTTTTAACACCTGCTGAATTCGCCATTTCGCCAACAAGTGTCGTCACCGTCGATTTACCGTTAGAACCTGTAATTGCAATAATCGGAGCTTTAGCTGCGCGGACAAACAATTCGATATCACCAATCACTTCCACACCATTTCGCTGTGCAGCTGCGATCGCTGGCGTTGCAATCGCAATACCAGGGCTAACAATTAATTGTTTGGCTTGTAATAAGATCTCGGGATATAATCCGCCTTTATACAAGGTTACCTGAGCAGGCAATTCATCTTGTCCCGGAGGTGCATCACGACTATCGACGACAACAGGGACAATACCTTGTTTTAGGAAATAGCGTACACAAGACAGACCCGTTTGGCCTAAACCAACAATAACAATAGAAGATGCCATATTTTGCTCAGATAATTGTGTCATTAGCGAACCTTTAACGTAGCTAAGCCAATGAGTACTAAAATAATAGTGATAATCCAAAAACGCACAATAACACGCGGTTCTGGCCAGCCTTTCAATTCATAATGATGATGAATTGGGGCCATTCTGAAGATACGTTGACCACGTAACTTATATGAACCCACTTGCAAGATAACCGACACGGTTTCCATTACAAATACACCACCCATAATCACGAGCATAAACTCTTGGCGAACTAATACTGCAAGCGTACCTAGACCAGCACCTAACGCTAACGAGCCAACATCGCCCATAAACACTTGTGCAGGGTAAGTGTTAAACCATAAGAAGCCCAGTCCAGCACCCACAATCGCGGCGCACACAATAACCAGTTCACTGGCTTGTGGGATATACGGAATAAACAGATATTCTGCAAATTTAACGTTACCCGTTAAGTAAGCAACCAGCATGAATGCACCCGCAACCAATACTGTTGGCAAAATAGCCAATCCATCCAGACCATCAGTTAAGTTAACCGCATTACTACTGCCTACAATCACAAAGTAAGTTAATACAATAAATAGCAGACCTAACTCAGGCATGTATTCTTTAAAGAAAGGCACAACTAATGTCGTTTCAGCCGCCGAGCCTGCTGTCACATACAAGTAAACCGCGATACCAATCGCAACCGCCGACTGCCAGAAATACTTCCAACGTGCGATTAAACCATCTGTATCTTTACGGATCACTTTACGATAATCATCAACAAAACCAATTGCACCAAAGGCAGTAAACACAAACATCATGATCCAGACGTATGCATTATCCAACCTTGCCCATAATAATGTTGAGACTAAAATAGCAATCAAGATCATCACACCACCCATCGTTGGCGTACCGCGCTTACTGAAGTGAGACTCTGGGCCATCATCACGTACAATTTGGCCAATCTGCATATCTTGCAAATAGCGGATAAGTTTCGGCCCCATCCATAATGTCAGTAACAGTGACGTAATAATCGTGATAATTGCACGAAAAGTGAGATATGAAAAAACTCTAAATAGCGAGAAGTGCTCACTTAAAGATTCGAACAACCAAACTAACATTTTATTTCCTTTACTGTATTTTTAACTAACATTGTATTTTCGATTAACATAGCTGCGTTATCGGATAATCTAGTGGCTAACAAGTCGATCACTTGCTCCATTTTAGCGCTACGAGAACCTTTAAATAATAAGGTAAACATTTGCTCTTCAGGTGCCGTTGTCACCAATTCAACTAATGCATCAACTAATCGTGTTTGCGATAAAAAAGCACGACCATTTATACCCGCAGTTAACGCCGCTTCACGACTCATCGTGCCACAGGTATATACATGGTCAACCTGTTGCTGCTGTGCATAATGACCGACCTGTTGATGCATATCCGCAGTACTGTCACCAAGTTCACCCATGTCGCCCATTACTAAGATATTTTTAGAAGGGAAATGTGTTAACACATCAATAGCTGCTTTTACCGAAGCAATATTGGCGTTATACGTATCATCAATAATACGTATACGCGGTGTTAATAATGAGATTTTCAATCGACCTTGCACGTTTTCCATCGATTCGAGACCGAGTTTAATGGTTTTAAGGTCAATACCAAAACAGCTTGCCATCGCTGCTGCAGCTAATGCATTCGCCACATTATGGCGACCAGCAACCCTTAAATTAATAATGCACTCACCCTGTGTAGTACATAGTTTAAATGTTGGGTTACCGGCATCATCAAACATAATATCAGCGGCAAAGTAATCAGCACTCGCGTCAACAACAGAAAAATTAACATGTCTCTGTGCGTCAACTTTACGTAACCAGTACTGATAAAACTTATCATCGCGGTTAAGTACAGCCATACCCCGCTGCTTCACACCAGAAAGAATCTCACTTTTGGCCAGAGCAACACCCTGTAAATCACCAAAGCCCTCTAAATGCGCGGCATCAACATTATTAATTAACACTACGTCTGGCAATACCAATCCAGTAGTATAACCAATTTCTTTTTTGTGATTAGCACCAAGCTCCATCACTGCAAATTGATCTTCATGTTGGAGACGTAACAAGGTCAACGGCACACCGATGTCATTGTTAAAGTTACCCGCTGTTGCTAATGTAGGTGCAACTAACTTTACAATTGCCGCTAACATTTCTTTGGTTGTCGTTTTACCATTACTTCCGGTCAACGCAGCCACTTTCGGATTAACTTGTTCACGCACCATTTTGCCTAATAAACCTAACGCAATTCGGCTATCTTTGACGACAATCTGAGGAATATCGACTGCTTGCTTTTTCGTGACGATAGCAGCTATCGCACCTTGCTCAGCAGCTTTCGCAACAAAACTATTCGCATCAAAGTTATCACCACTTAATGCGACAAATAAATCACCACTTTTGATTGTACGCGTGTCTGTTGAAACATCAGTAATAACGACATCATCACCTTGATACTTGCCATTAAGTTTTATCGCTATCGCGCTTAACGCTAAATTAATCATTGTTGGTTATCCAGCATCTCTGTGATCGTATCTCGATCACTATAATGGTGCTTCTTCACACCGATAATTTGATAATCTTCATGACCTTTACCCGCCACTAAAATAATATCGTCTGCAGCACTTTGCGTCATTGCCCAATGAATCGCACGACGACGATCGTGAATAATTTCCACAGCATCAGGATAAGTAAGACCAGCAAGCATATCAGTTACAATCGTAGAGGCAGACTCAGTACGCGGATTATCATCAGTAATGACAGCCATATCTGAAAATTGTTCAGCGACTTGTGCCATTAATGGTCTTTTACCTGTATCACGGTCACCACCACAGCCATAAATACACCAAAGTTTGCCTTCACAGTGTACACGTAATGCTTGTAAGGCTTTTTCTAATGCGTCTGGCGTATGAGCGTAATCAACAACACAAGCTGCATGGCCTTCTTGTTTAAACAATTCCATGCGGCCACACACAGCCGTTAATTGTGGCGCGACTTGCAATAACGCAGTTAAGTCATAACCGAGCGCTAACAAACTTGCGCAAGCGGCAATTACATTCGACGCATTAAACTCACCAATAAGGCCACACTTCAGCGTCCCCTCACCCCAGCTAGTTTTTAATTCACAGCTAAAGCCAGTTGTATCAAAACTTAAATCACGACTGTATAAGAAAGGGCTCGTATTATTAGATAAATCTTGCTGAACCGAAAATTGGATCGCATCAGGCCACTCTTGTGACCATGCTTTACCATAAGCATCATCTACATTGAGGATTTTATGCTTTACTGCGTCTTGGAATAATATTTTTTTAGCGTCGGCATAAGTCGCCATATCACCATGATAATCAAGATGATCGCGAGTTAAATTAGTGAAGAGTGCAACATCAAAATCTAACGCATTAACGCGTCCTTGAATCAGACCATGTGACGATACTTCCATCGCACACAGTTCAGCGCCAAGTTGTAGTTGGTTCGCAATCTCACGTTGCACATCTAAACCACTACCAGTAGTATTTTCGGCTTGTACTAATTGATCAAATAAACCATTACCAATCGTGCCCATGACACCCGCTTTACCAGATAATAAAGTAACCCAGTTAGCAATAATTTGTGTAATAGTGCTTTTACCATTAGTGCCAGTGACACCAATAAGTTTTAGCTGTTGTGAAGGAGATTGATAAAAATTATCTGCTAATGCGGACAACGCCTGATTAAGGGCGAAGAAAGAGATAATAGCAATGCCATCAATATATTCGATGTAGCCATGTTCAGTCTGCGTATCTGCATCTTTAAGTACAGCAGTGGCCCCGTCTTTTATTGCACTGCTAATAAATCGACGCCCATCAAGTGCATGCCCATTAATCGCGACAAAACAATCACCCGACTTAATGTTACGGCTATCGATAATCAACGCATTAACGGCTAGCTCAATGTCAATATTCCACGTGCGTAGAGATAATTTTCGACATGAAGGGTTCATATCCCAGTCCTTAATATTTCTAATGTTCTAAACAAAAGACTCGCGTTTTAAGAGTCTTTTGCTGCAATCGTCAATGACTGCTTTTCATCTGGGGTTACGTTTAACATTTGTAATGTTCTTTCCATCACTTCACCAAATACTGGCGCAGCAATGACACCGCCGTAATAACGATCGCCACTTGGCGAATCGATCACAACAACAAGTGCAAAGCGTGGATTAGATACTGGTGCGACACCAGCAAATAACGCAACATAATCGTCGCCGTAACCGCCAGCAATCGCTTTACGAGAAGTACCGGTTTTACCTGCAACACGATAGCCATCAATACGGGCTTTATCACCTGTGCCGCCTTTCTCAACGACACTTTCCATCATGAGTAATAATTCTTGCGCATGTTTTTCTGATAAGACACGTTCTGACAATGGCATCGTATCTTGTTTTCTAATCGTCAGAGGACGGTATAAACCACCAGAGCCAATCGTTGCATAAGCATGTGCTAGCTGCAATGTCGTCGCCTGCATACCATAACCGAATGATAGTGTGGCATTCTCAAACTCAGACCAACGAGAACGACGAGGCATATAACCGCGACTTTCACCATTTAAAATCAAGCTACTTTCATTACCGAAACCAAATTGATAGTACGTATCAAGTAAACGTTGATGACCTAGTTTTAACGCAATTTTACTCACACCCATATTCGATGAATAACGTAAAATATCGCCTAAGGTCATATCACCACGGTTTCGCGTATCTTGCACTAAACGACCACCTAAACGCATACGACCAGGGTTAGTATCAACGAGCGAATCAGCGGCAATAATGCCATTATCGAGTCCACTCGCAACCACCAGTGGTTTGATTGTCGAACCAGGTTCGTAGCTATCAGTAATCGCACGGTTTTTTAATTTATAACTATCGTACTTACTGCGGTTATTCGGGTTGAACGAAGGACTATTTACCATCGCTAAAATCTCCCCGGTTTTCACATCGAGCATCACTAACGAGCCCGACACCGCACCATTATATTTCACCGCTTTTTTCAAACGCTGATAAGCTAATGATTGAATTCGCTGATCGATACTTAATTGAATATTATTGGCTTGTTCACTTTCTTGAATAACAGAAATATCTTCGATGACATTACCAAGACGGTCTTTACGAACAATACGTTTACCCTGCGTACCGGTAAGATAATCATTATAGGCTCTCTCGACACCTTCAATACCTTTATCATCGATATTAGTCATACCGACAAGCTGCGCGCTTACTTCACCAGTGGGATAGAAACGACGAGATTCGGGCGCTAAACTAACACCGACTAGTTTTAGCTGATCGATATATTTGGCGACAGCTGGACTAATCTGGCGCTTGATATACATAAAGCGACCATTTGATGCCATAATTTTGGTTTTCAAATCATCAAGATTAAGATCTAATATCTCAGCAAATGCTTGCCATGCACGCTTTTTATCAAAGCTATTTTTGTTTTTAATCGTACGGGGATCAACATGGATCGCCATCACTGGCACACTCACGGCCAATTCAACACCATTACGATCGGTAATAATGCCACGCTGTACTTGCTGTGAGGTCACACGCAAAGAACGCATATCGGCTTGTTTTCGCAGGTGTTCAGGATTAATGATTTGAATATAGGCAGTACGTGCGAGCAGGCATGAAAAAATGAGCACTACGGTTGCAGCAACTAAGCGATAACGCCATAGAATAAAATTTGGTTGTTCTTCTTCGTTGGGGATATTTTTACGATTTGTCACTGCTGTGTCACCAATTGCTCTTCTGCTGTACTTGGTCGATACATGCCGAGTTTTTGTTTTGCGGTGTATTCTATTTTACTGTGTTCTTCCAGCGTGCTTTGTTCTAATAATAAATTACGCCATTCAATATCAGTAAAGTCACGCTGAGTAAGTAACTGTTCTTTGTTGTTCGTTAATAAGCGGGTTTCATGCGTCAACATGATAACGGCAAAAGCGGAAATTAAGATACCAAATAACAGACTAACAACCACTTTATGCTGGCCGATGTCAGTTATGATGACTTTACCTAAATCCCACTTAATGCCAAACATATTACAATTTTTCCGCCACGCGTAATACAGAACTACGTGCGCGAGGATTAATAACTAATTCTTCTTCCGAAGGTTTAAGCATTTTTCCTACAGCCTTCATCGTACGGCTTTTATCAATCTCTTCTTGCATGATAGGTAAACCGTATGGCACTTCTTTACCACGCGCTTGTTTACGAATGAACTGTTTTACGATTCGATCTTCCAAAGAGTGGAAACTGATAACAGATAAGCGGCCACTACCAGGCTTAAGGCATTTCAAGGCGCCAGCGAGTGCACGTTCGATTTCTTCTAATTCACTATTAATATAAATACGGATAGCTTGGAATGAACGCGTTGCAGGATGTTTCGTTTCTTTTTTCGATTTAGGCACCACACGGCAAATTAAACCAGCTAACTGTGATGTTGTTTCAAATGGTGTACCGTCACGATCAAATACAATTGCACGAGCAATTTTACGTGCAAATTTTTCTTCACCGAATACTTTTAATACCCAAACGATATCATCATAGTCTGCCGTTGCTAACCATTTAGCAGCGCTAATACCTGATGTTGGATCCATACGCATATCAAGCGGACCATCACGTAAGAAACTAAAACCACGCGATGCATCATCTAATTGAGGTGAAGAAACACCAAGGTCAAGTAGTACACCATCAATTTGTTCTGTTAGATTTTTAGTTTCCATGTATTCAGCGATACCAGAAAAAGGTCCGTGAACAATATCAAAACGAGGGTCTTCTAATTTTAGCGCTTCACCTACAGCAATCGCTTCAGGGTCGCGATCGATTGCGATCAAGCGACCATTTTCACCGAGTTGCGATAAAATAAAGCGAGAGTGACCACCGCGACCAAAAGTACCGTCAATGTAAATACCATCCGGTTTTATATCGAGTCCAGCTACGGTTTCGTTAAGTAAAACGGATACGTGTGCAAATTCTTGTGTCATGTCGATGAAAGCTCTTAAAAATACTTTAAATTATAGCAGGTGCTAAAAATGGTTATTGTAGCGTAAAAGGTCTAGTTTAGGGAGGGGTAAAACGTATTGCAAGTGATGTAGATATTCAGAGGGGAAGAAAAACAAGAACCTATCTACAATGTAATAAGTAGAAAGGTTCTTGGAGTTGGTCGATAAGCCGGGTTTTGTCGTGGACAATCATTCCTCTAGGTCTGTAATCGCTCACAGACTCAAGCAACCTACCCGCTTTCAGCGTGGGTCACGCCTATAGAAAGCCTATTTGGTCTTGCTCCGGGTGGAGTTTACCCTGCAACGAACTATTACTAGTCGTCCGGTGCGCTCTTACCGCACCCTTTCAGCCTTACCTGTGCTTCCTAAAAAGCCATCGGCGGTCTTCTCTCTGCTGCACTTGTCGTAGGCTTGCGCCTCCCAGGCGTTACCTGGCACCCTACCCTGTGGAGCCCGGACTTTCCTCCCCCTTATAACCTCGATATAAATACCGAGTCATAAAGCAGCGATTGTCTGACCAACTCCAAGGCGGAGGATAGTACATAATCTAGAAGAAAAAATCCAGCGATTAATTAAAGTTTTCTAAACCCCATTTATACAGCGCATTCTTTTTACCACCGTGAATCTCAGCTGTTAAGGCAGCTGCTTTTTTCAATGGTAATTCTTCATTCAATAATTTAAGTGTATTCAGTACTTTAGCAGGTATTTCTAAACCGGTAGGTTTATAACCAGAAACTAATAGTACAATTTCACCACGGCTACGATTACTGTCTTCAGCAACCCATGCGGCTAACTCACCGACAGGCATAGTCGTAATGCTTTCAAACGCTTTGGTTATTTCACGAGCAACACACACTTCTCGTTCTGGTCCCATGATCGCCGTTAATGCATCTAATGTGTATTGTAGACGCCGCGGTGATTCATAAAAAATCATCGTACGTGTTTCTTCTTTCAACTCTGTGATTTTGTCATTACGGGCTTTTTCTTTCGATGGTAAAAAACCCTCGAACGAGAAACGATCTGACGGCAAGCCCGAACCACTCATTGCGGTTACTGCTGCGCAAGGACCTGGCAGCGGCACAACTTTAACACCATGTGCACGACAGGTATTTACTAGATGATAACCAGGATCACTAATCAAAGGTGTACCAGCATCCGAAACCAGTGCGATAGTCATGCCAGATTGTAGTTTTGATACTAAGTATTCTGCTTTTTGCTGTTCATTATGATCATGCAGCGCAAATGTTTTAGTCTTGATTTGATAATGGCTTAGCAGCTTACCTGTATGACGGGTATCTTCTGCAGCAATTAAATCAACACTTCTTAGTATCTCTAAACCACGCTCAGTGATATCAGAAAGGTTGCCGATCGGGGTTGGAACGATAAATAAAGTTGCTTGTTCAGACATTTCATTCTCATGGGTAGTTTTTTGTTAAGCGATGATGCTTTAGTATAGGGGTATTATAAATCTCTTTTGCAGGATAATACACCAATGGAAGTTAAGCACAGTTATTCCCGCTTGATTATGTTCTTTAGTTTGAGTTTACTACTCAGTGCGTGTTCAAGTACCACTACATCTGAAAAGACAACATCAAAACCACAGCATATCGCGGTGCCAGACGTACTGACAACAATTGATCAACCTGCACAATACTACATTGATAAGATTGCATTAGCGAATAAACCGCAAAGTATCTCGTGGCAGCTTTTATCTGCACGCGCGTTAATTACAGAAGGTCACCCACAACCAGCGCTTGATATCTTGTTATCAGTAGAACGTAACCCATTATCAACGCAACAGTTATTTGAAGTAGCCCTGATAAAATCAGAAGCCTATTTATTAGAGAAACGTTATCAAGATGCAGCAAATGCACTTAACTTTAGTTCAACCCTTAGCACTAATAAGCAGATGCACTGGCAACGCTACTATTTAGTCAATGCGACGATTGCAGAATTACAAAATAACAATGCAAAAGCTGTTGAATACCGTGTTGCTTTAAATGATTTCCTCGATACTGAATTACATAGCACCAACAATACACACATATGGGAATTAGTGTCAGCGATTCAGTTGTCAGAATTACGCGTATTAACACTGCGTTTTAACACTGAAAACCCGACGCTTGCAGGTTGGTACAACCTTGCAGCTGTTGCATTGCAATACAGCACTGAGCCACAACTGCTTATCCAAAATTTACAACAATGGAAAAACGATTATCCACAACACCCTGCATTGAGTGGTTTTCCTACCGAACTTGTAAAGGCAATGGCAACAACACCTTATTCGCCAAAACAAATAGCCGTTCTTGCGCCTTTAACAGGTAAACGCGCAGTCGCAGGTAAAGCTATTAGAGACGGTATGCTAAGTGCTTACTATCAAGATGAAGCAGCGGATAGAATTAATTTACGTTTCTACGATACCGCAGCTGTCGGTGCCGATGAATTATATCTACAAGCTGTCAATGATGGCGCAGATTTTGTCGTGGGCCCGTTGTTAAAATCAAATTTAGAGAAAGTATTACCACTCGTTAAAGATGTGCCGCTAATCTCATTAAACAAACTAGCTGAAACGCCAACATCAGAAAATATCTATTACTTTTCATTAAGTTCTAGTGATGAAGCAATCGCAGCGGCTAAAAAAATGCAACAGGATGGTATTAAGCAACCTCTAGTCCTAGCGCCAAATAACCGCACTGGTAATCGCTTATCAGCCGAGTTTACGAAACAATGGCAAGCACTCACAGATGGTACAAGTGAGACGTATAAGTATAAAAGCCGCAGTGATATGCAAAATACGGTTACATCACTATTTTCTGTGACATCAAGCAATCAGCGCATCAGCCTAATGAAAAATCTCGTTGGCACTGATATTAAAGCCAAAACGCGTAGCCGCCGTGATATTGATGCTATTTATATTATTGCGACGCCTTCTGAAGCGATGTTAGCAATTCCTTACATTGCGACAACACAAAACCCATATGCACCACAAGTGGCTGTATATGCAAGTTCACGAACCCATGGTAACAACCTTTCTAAAAGTCAAAGTCGCGATTTAAATGGCTTAATTTTTAGTGATATGCCATGGTTATTGAACCCAGATCTCGAACTAAAGCAGCAAACTTTGGCGCTATGGCCAAATATGTCGAAGATCCAACAAAACTTATTTGCGATGGGTTACGATTCATTTAAATTAATTCCAAATCTGCTACAGCTACGTAACTTTCCTAATTTACGTTTAGCTGGCCAGACTGGCATTCTCTATATTAATGATAATGGCATTATTGAACGCGAGTTTAGCTGGGCAAAATATCGCTCAGGCAAGATAAAACTTGAGGATACCAACCCTGACACAAAAACAGCCCCGTAAACGTGGTGAATATTTTGAAGGCTTAGCTGCCGAGTTTTTACAGCGCCAAGGATTAATCATCTTGGCGCGCAACTTTGCTTGTCGCCAAGGTGAAATAGACCTTATCTGCCAGCATGGTCCAAGCTGTGACATAAACTCCTCGGCAACACTACCTACCCTTGTCTTTGTCGAGGTAAAATACCGGCAATACACCCATTACGGTGGTGCAGTTTCTGCTGTACCAGTCACAAAACAACGAAAATTGCGTTATACCGCACAATATTATATGGTGCGCCACGGAATAAATGAAAACTACACACCTTGTCGTTTCGATGTGATCGCCATTGAAGGTTCCATAGATAATATTCAATGGATAACCAATGCTTTTTAGAGTAGATACCCATGTTAGAACTAATTAAAGAAAATTTTACTGAAAGTATTCAAACTAAGATCGCCGCAGCTGAGGCTTTACCTGAATATATCCAAAATTCGGCCATGATGATGGCACAATGTTTATTAAACGGTAACAAGATATTAATTTGTGGCAATGGCGCATCAGCAAGCCTGGCACAAAACTTCTCTGCATCATTATTAAACCGCTATGAAACAGAACGCCCAAGTTTACCCGCATTAGCATTAACTCCAGATTGCACATTAATGACTGCTATCGGCACCGATACGAGTTTTGACGTGGTGTATTCAAAACAAGTACGCGCACTGGGTAACGACGGCGATATTTTAGTGGTTATCTCTGCAGGCGGCCATAGCCGTAATGTCATTAAAGCCATTGAAGCCGCTCTCACTCGTAATATGACGATTGTTGCTTTAACAGGTAAAGATGGTGGGGAAATATCGGGACTATTAGGTCCACACGATGCAGAAATACGTGTACCTTCACGTCGAGAAGCAAGAATACAAGAAGTACATGCTCTGATCATTAACTGTCTTTGCGACATCATTGATCAGACCCTATTTCCACAACAAGAGTTTGAAGAATGAAAACGAGCTTAGTCACTAAATTAAAATCTTGGCTGACAATAAGTTTCGTTCTATTTAGTCTTAGTGTTATTCAAGGCTGTAGTACGAACGGCAGTTTTAGTCAGTTAATTGATGATGAAACAATCACATTAGATATCACCGCAGAACTGAATGATGCGAATAAGCAATTACTGTTAAACAACAACCTGCATATTTTAACGAACAACAGTAAAGTGTTACTTTCTGGTCAGGTAAGAACAGATGCTGAACGTAAGCAAATAGTCTCTATTGCAGCTGAAACCGCATCGGTGCAGCAAGTGTATAATCAAATCCGTTTAGGCCCGCCAATTTCATTTGAGCGCGCAAGCAAAGATTCTTGGTTAACCACCAAAGTGAAAACAAGTATTATAAATTTAAAGAATATCGAACCACTTAATGTCAAAGTGATTACTGAGAATGCGGAAGTCTTTTTAATTGGACGAGTAACAAAAGAAGAGGGCGATAAGGTAGCTGAAGCAGCTCGCTATGTCGTTGGTGTAGATAAAGTAATTAAAGTATTTGAATACCGTTAATACAATCTTGATAATTTTAAGATAAAAAAATGCAGTACTGAATCAAACCGATAGGTAAATTCAGTACTGCAAATATACGCTAATTAAGTGTTATGTTACTTAATGACCCGCAAAGAGGGTTTACCTTTCGCAGGTTTTGGACGCTCAGTAGTATCGCTCTTATCATCAGAGCTTAGCGCTGGCGCACTAACTAAAGCGGGTGCGCTCTTCTCTTCAATTGGCTCAACAGCCGCCTCTGCATTATCTTGCTCAGCTTGATCAATATATGCCTGCTCTGGCTCAAACATACTACCAGCACCGTTCTCACGTGCGTAAATAGCAGTAATAGCCGCAATAGGCACATATACATCAAATGGCACACCACCGAATCGAGCGTTAAAACTCAATGCAGTGTTATTTAATTCAAAAGCAACCACAGCGGTTGGTGCAATGTTCAATACGATTTGACCATCTTGAACAAACTGCTGCGGTACATAAACACCAGCAATATGTGCATCAACAACAATATGTGGTGTTAAGTCATTATCAAGTAACCACTCATAGTGACTACGTAATAAATAGGGACGAATTGGGGTCATTTTATCCATAACTTACATTAACATTCTCATTTCACGTTCTTGTTCAGTTAAAGATGCTTGGAATGATTCACGATCGAATACACGTAGCATATAGTTCTTTAACTCACTTGCAGCTTGACCAGGAAGATCAATACCTAGCTCTGGCAGACGCCATAATAACGGAGCCATATAGCAATCAACTAAGCTGAATTCTTCACTCATGAAGTATGGGTATTCAGCAAAAATTGGGCTGATACTCATTAGTGCTTCTTGTAGTTGCTTACGCGCTACAGCCGCTTCTTCAACAGAGCCTTTCATGATCTTAGTCACTAATGAATACCAATCGTTCTCGATACGGTGCATCATTAAGCGGCTACTACCACGTGAAACAGGGTAAACCGGCATCAATGGTGGATGCGGGAAACGCTCATCCAAATATTCCATGATAATACGCGAGTTATATAGTGTTAACTCACGGTCGATTAATGTCGGTACTGTTTGATATGGATTTAAATCAATTAAATCTTCAGGTAGGTTATTACGATCAACCTGATGAATATCAACACTTACGCCTTTTTCAGCTAAAACGATTCGGACTTGATGACTATATAGATCAGTCGGTTCCGAATACAACACCATAACTGAACGTTTATTAGCAGCTAATGCCATGCCACCTCCAATAAATTGTAAACACAAACGCCAATGATAGCCTAAACTAGCATTGGCGGTACGTAATTCTTTTACCAGCAACTTTTACAAGTAATGCGGCAACATCTCAATGATTAGTGGATATCACGCCAGTATTCACGGTTCAAGAACCAACAAAATACAAGTAAGATAAGCAAGAATCCAATCACCCAGAAGCCCATTTCTTGACGTTCGATTTGATTTGGCTCAGCTGAGTAAACTAAGAAGTTCACTAAATCTAGCATTGCTTCATCAAACTCTTCGGCTGATAACTCACCGTTTCCATCGGGGCTTAGGTAGCTAGTCAGAATTTCACCTGTTGCAACGCCATTTGCGTCAACAACTGCGGTTTCTTTAACAATTCTAGCACCTTCCGGTAAATCTAGCTCTTCTTCATTATGTTTTATTTCTAAAAGACGTGCTGTACCTTGCAATTCTTCAAGTACATGCGGCATACCCACACTTGGGAATACCACATTATTTACGCCAAATGGGCGAGTTTCGTCAATATAGAAAGAGCGCAGGTAAGTATAAACCCAATCTGCACCACGTAAACGCGCTTCAAGTGTTAGATCTGGAGGCGTAGCACCAAACCATTTTGCACCACTTTCAGCTGGCATCGCCGTAAGCATTAATGAACCAACTTTAACACCCGTAAATACCAAGTTTTCAGACATTGCTTCACGATCAATACCCAGATCATCAGCAACACGTGAATAGCGTTGATATTGTGTTGAGTGACATGTAGAACAATAATTCATAAAGATTTTAGCACCGTTTTGCAGTGATGCTTTGTCTCTTAAATCATAGTTAGCTTCATCTAAATGAGCGCCATTACCAGCTGCAAATGCAGCCATTGGCAATAGGGTAAGTAACGCGATAAATAATTTTTTCATTACATTGTCACCCTTTTTGGTAATGGTTTAGTTGTTTCATTCTTACTGTATAACCACAGCAGACCAAAGTAGCCAAAGTAACCTAGTGTCGTAATTTGTGACAACAGAGTACGACCAGGCGTTGGCGCTAATGCACCTAGAACACCAAGAATAATGAAGCAAATAACAAATTGCGCTAGGTTAAGTTTATGCCAAACACTACGGTAACGAATTGATTTCACTTTACCACGATCTAACCAAGGCACTAAGAATAGCATTACAATAGCAAGACCCATCATGATCACACCACCAAGCTTATCAGGTACCGCACGTAAAATTGCGTAGAATGGTGTGAAATACCATACCGGTGCAATGTGCTCAGGTGTTTTCAGTGGATTTGCCGCTTCAAAGTTTGGCGCTTCCAAGAAGTAACCACCACCTTCAGGCATGAAGAAGATCACAATACTACATAAGATAAGCATCACCACTACCGCTACAGTATCGTGTACTGTGTAGTAAGGGTGGAATGGAATACCATCTTTTGGCCAACCATTTTCATCTTTGTTTTCTTTAATTTCAATGCCGTCTGGGTTATTCGAACCAACATGATGCAGTGCAACAATGTGTAAGAACACAAGAACAACAAGTACTAATGGCACAGCAATAACGTGTAGTGCAAAGAAACGGTTTAATGTTGCACCCGAGATTACATAATCACCACGGATCCAAAGTGTTAAATCATCACCAATTACTGGAATCGCACCAAATAAAGAGATAATAACCTGTGCACCCCAGAATGACATTTGACCCCATGGTAGTAAGTAACCCATGAAAGCTTCAGCCATTAGCGCTAAGAAGATTAAGCAACCAAAGATCCACAATAATTCACGTGGTTTCTGGTATGAACCATACATCAGGCCACGGAACATGTGCAAATAGACAACTACAAAGAATGCTGACGCACCTGTAGAGTGCATATAACGTAGCAACCAACCAAATTCAACATCACGCATGATGTATTCGATTGATGCAAATGCACCTTCACCCGATGGGTTGTAGTTCATTGTTAACCAGATACCCGTTAGGATTTGGTTAACAAAAATGATTGTTGCTAAAATGCCAAAATAGTACCAGAAGTTAAAGTTCTTCGGTGCTGGATATTGGCCAGCGTGTTTATTCCACGTATCCGTCATTGGGATACGTTCATCAATCCACTTGACTAATGACATTAGGCAGCTCCCTTATCTACACCAATTAGAATAGTAGTCGCATCAATATAATAATGCGGAGGTACAACTAAGTTTAACGGTGCAGGTACACTTTGGAATACACGACCAGCCATATCAAATTTAGAACCATGACATGGGCAGAAGAAACCTGAAGAAACACCTTCGACTTGTTCGCCAAAGCTGTCCGGCAGATATGTTGGAGAGCACCCTAAGTGAGTACAAATGCCAACTGCCACAAATAACTCTGATTTAATCGAGCGGTATTTGTTTTGTGCGTAACTTGGTTGTTGTTCTTGTTCTGATGCCGGATCGCGTAACGAACCATCATGCTGTTCAAGTTCGTTTAATACGCTTTCTGTACGAGACACTACCCATACAGGTTTACCTCGCCATTCAACACGAATTAACTGACCAGGTTCAATTTTACTTATATCTACTTCAACAGGAGCGCCAGCTGCTTTAGCTTTAGCACTCGGGTTCCAAGATTTGATAAAAGGTACGGCTGCGCCGACAGCTCCAACACCACCCACTACACATGTAGCAGCAGTTAAAAAGCGACGACGACCAGAATCAACAGGCGCATTGCTCATCCAATTATTCTCCCATTCGGACTCAGCGCAATTTATTTTTATTATCTTGCAGTGAATACCATTTCAAAAAAGATAACTTTTTAACTATTAAAAAGTTACATAAATGCCGTTGAATTTTAATTAATTGGCTACATTTTTACAAGGACAATGAGACATTAATCATGGATTTTCAGTGATTAAGTTAATATCTGCTAACTCACATCGAGTAAATAGAGAAAGTCGCTCTATTTCTATCTCAACGCTAGTCATTACAACAGAGATGCTCATTACAATTAACAGAAATGCAACCTAATTGAATAAAAAAAAGACAAAAAAAAGCCTGGCATATGCCAGGCTTTTGTCGCAATAAAGCGAACCACCAAAAAACGAATTAACGTTTTGAGAATTGTGGACGTTTACGTGCTTTTCTAAGACCAACTTTCTTACGTTCAACTTGACGAGCATCACGAGTAACAAAACCAGCTGCACGTAGAGTAGGACGTAAAGTTTCGTCATATTCCATAAGTGCGCGAGTGATACCGTGACGGATTGCGCCAGCTTGACCAGTAGTACCACCACCAGAAACAGTGATGTTTAGGTCGAATTTGTCTTGTAATTCAACTAACTCTAATGCTTGACGAACAACCATACGAGCCGTTTCACGACCAAAATAAACGTCTAAAGAACGTTTATTGATCGTTAGTTGACCATTACCAGCTTTCATGAATACACGAGCTGTTGAACTTTTACGACGACCAGTGCCGTAGTATTGATTTTCTGCCATTTGCTTAAATTCCGTAAATTAGATGTCTAGAACTTGTGGTTGTTGAGCAGCATGATTGTGCTCTGGACCTGCGTATACTTTCATCTTACGGAACATTGCACGGCCTAGAGGACCTTTTGGCAACATACCTTTAACCGCAGACTGGATAACACGCTCTGGAGCTTTTTCAATAAGCTTTTCGAAGCTAATTGATTTTAAGCCACCAATGTAACCTGTGTGCGAGTGGTAGATTTTACCTGCCGCTTTGTTACCTGTTACAGTAATTTTTTCACAGTTTACAACGATGATGTAATCACCAGTGTCAGCGTGAGGAGTGTACTCAGGCTTATGCTTTCCGCGTAAGCGAGTAGCGATTTCAGTCGCAAGACGGCCTAAAGTTTTACCTTCAGCGTCAACAACGAACCATTCACGTTTGATCGTGCTTGGTGTAGCAACAAAAGTTTTCATTTTATATTGAACCCAATAAAATTTGTTTAAACTATCACATATAGTTATCTATATATGAACTATATACCTTACTTATCCCTTCGAATAAATACATGGCGTCATTAGGACAAGGAACCACCACAGCACCTTGTTCGTGGGCAGCGCGTATTATAAAGAGAAATGAGCGAAATTTCACCTATATTTTTAAAAAAATAGGATTAATATCGAAAAACATCTGAATAGTATCAAAAAAATCACTTAAATTTATATTATTTTCGTAATTTTACTTGATGAACTTGATGATTTAGGTCTTTAGTGAGGACAAGGTTAGCACGTTCACGCGTCGGTAAGATGTTTTCTACTAAATTTTTACCATTTATTGTTCGCCAGATGTTCAATGCGACATCTTTTGCTTCATCCTCACCCAATTGAGCATAGTGATGAAAGTAAGAACTAGAGTCTGTAAATGCACTTTCTCTTAATTGTAAGAAACGTTGTACATACCAGTTTTCTAAATGTTCAGTTTCGGCATCTACATAGATAGAAAAATCGACAAAATCAGACACAAATACACGATGTGGGTCATCAGGGTACTCTAGACCAGACTGTAGTACATTTAATCCTTCAAGAATAACAATGTCAGGTAGTTCAACAACCACTTCTTTATCCGGTTCGATATCATAAGAAAAATGAGAATAAACAGGTGCAGTGACACGATCATGACCAGACTTGATATCTGCAACAAACTTAACTAAAGCGTTAATATCATAACTTTCAGGGAAACCTTTGCGTTTCATTAAGTCATGTTCTTTTAAATACGCATTCGGATAAAGAAAACCATCCGTTGTAATTAAGGCAACCTTTGGGTGCTCGCCCCAGCATTGTAGTAACGCTTGCAAAATCCTTGCTGTGGTACTTTTACCGACAGCAACGCTACCCGCTAAGCTGATAATATAAGGTACTTTACCTACTTTACGTCCTAAAAACTGGTCTCTGACAACACGACGTTGAATACGATTAGTTACATACAAATTGAGTAAACGTGACAAGGGTAAATAAATATCACACACTTCTTCAATTGAAACGCGTTCATTAATACCTTGTAACTGTTTTAATTCAAGTGCAGATAAGGTTAAGGGTACCGATTCACGCAGTTCCGCCCAATATTCCCTGTCAAACACTTGATATGGTGAGTAATTCATTACACTAAAAGCCTACTTTATGCCCTAACAATCCCTTATTTTTGTATTTAAAAATAAGTCTTTGTGGTGAACTGAGTAAAGTAATAACGCTATATACTTCACAGTACAAGTCCATTCCCGCCGAAACAATAGCCTATATACTTACAGCAACTCAATCAAAAAATACGTTTTTTTATGTTTTTATTTAAATTATGCGCACAAAAACTACCTATTTGGTGCTAAAAATATGCGTATTTACGTGATCTTTGTTTAAGGTAGATGCTCTCGGCCCAAATATTCATGAGATTGCATTTCTTGTAGTCGCGATAAACAACGGCGAAATTCAAAGTCTAATAAGCCTGTACTATAGAGCGCTGACATTTCAAATTCAGCAGAAATAATCAACGTCACATTACGCTCATAAAACTCATCAACCATAGCAATAAAACGACGCGAAATATCATCCGTTAAACGCCCCATTTGTTTCACATTCGCTAATAGTACGGTGTGATATATACGTGAAATTTCCATATAGTCGACTTGGCTACGTGGTCCTCCACATAAATCATCAAAATCAATCATGAGTACACTGTCAGCTTCCGCTAGTGTGGGAATTTGACGATTTTCAATTTCTATCGGTTGCCCATACGTTCTAGGTTCACAAGATAGTTGTTCAAAATATTGATTTAAATTCTGTTGAGCAGCAGCATCCAATGGAAAATGATAAATCTCAGCTTGCTCTAATGTACGTAAACGGTAATCAACACCGCTATCAACATTAATAATATCGCAATTTTGATTAATCAAATGAATAGCAGGTAAGAAACGTGCACGCTGTAAACCATTGCGGTACAGATCATCAGGAATAATATTTGATGTAGCCACCAAAATAACTTGATGCGCAAATAACTCTTCAAACAACGTGCCTAAAATCATTGCATCAGTAATGTCTGAAACAAAAAATTCATCAAAACAAATCACCTGCGTTTCATTTGCTAAGTTTTTAGCAATCACTTTCAGTGGATCTTTTTGTTGCGAAAGGCCTTTCAACTCTTGATGAATGCGATGCATGAAACGGTGAAAGTGAATTCGCGTTTTATTCTCAAACGGTAAGCAATCGTAGAAAGTATCAACTAAATAGGTCTTACCTCTTCCTACGCCGCCCCAAAAATAAATCCCCTTAACAGGATTAGCTTGCATCACTTCAGGCTTTGTCGTCAACGCTTTCAGTTTCGCAAATAAACCTTGTTTAACTGGTTTTTCTGGCACCGCTAACAGTTCATCAAATAGCCGTTGTAATGCCATTACAGCATTCTCTTGTGCCGCATCGAACATAAAGTCAGGGCGCTTCAAATCAAGCTTATATTTTTCTATCGGGGTCATTATAATTGCTAATCCTTTACTGTTTCTAACGCCTTTCATTGCCATTTTCAGACACGCATTAATCATAATCAATGCTACCATGTTGTATTCTTTTGAAATACACTATTTTAAAACAAAGGTGCTTATATTAGAGTATCAAAAGAAACACGCTATTTTAGTGAGTGAAATTATCATTTAACGAGGTCTATATGCCCTATCTTGAAATACTAATTAGTTTAATTGTCGGTCTTGTTCTCGGTTTTGCTATTGCAAGAGCAACAAATACAAAAGACCAAACAGGTAAGTTTAAGGGTAAGTTATTAGCCAAAGAAGCTGAAATTGAACAGTACAAACATGATGTAAACGAACACTTTACCAGTACTGAAGCATTATTAATGAAATTGTCTGATACTTATGTAGAAATGCAACAGCATTTAGCAAGTAACGCTAAACAGCTATTAGATAATGTTGCCGTCAAAGATATTCCTTTTCAAACAAAAGAAATCATTGATCCTGCAGAACCAATTGAAGGGCAACCAAAAGATTACTCAAGTACAAGTTCAGGCTTATTGAACAAATAACTTGAACTTTTAGATTTCTCCCATATCTAACTGTTTACGCTTATAATTTGTAAAGGCTTAAACAGTTATGAAATCTAAATTACATGTCAGAACTCTCACTGCTTTAGCATTAAGCACTGCAATGGGATTCGCAAGTTTACCTGCAACAGCAGCACTCCCACTCGCTGTTGCAGGAGAACCACTCCCTAGCCTTGCGCCAATCTTAGAGCAAGTTACTCCTGCTGTTGTCAATATATCGGTGTCAGGTACAAAAGTATCTCAACAACGTATACCTGAAGCATTTCGTCCTTTTTTTGGTCCTGACAGTTCGGGGTCGAAGCAACCTTTTCAAGGTCTTGGCTCTGGAGTCATCATCGATGCAAAACAAGGTTATATTCTCACTAATAACCACGTGATTGCAGATGCAGATGAGATCCAAGTGATGCTAAAAGATGGGCATGAATACGATGCAACACTCGTGGGTTCAGATAAAAGCAGTGATATAGCCCTATTACAAATTAAAGCTAAAAACTTAACCGAAATTAAATTCGCAGACTCAGATAAATTACGTGTCGGTGATTTCACCATTGCGATAGGTAATCCCTTTGGCTTAGGCCAGACCGTCACATCAGGTATTGTCAGTGCATTAGGGCGAACCGGACTACAATTAGAAAACCTAGAAAACTTCATTCAAACCGATGCAGCCATTAACAGTGGGAATTCTGGTGGTGCACTGGTTAACTTACGTGGTGAGCTAATCGGTATTAATACCGCGATATTAGGACCAAATGGCGGTAACGTCGGTATCGGCTTTGCTATCCCTGCAAACATGGCGAATAACCTCGTACAACAAATCATCGAACACGGTGAAGTACGGCGTGGCGTATTAGGGGTTGCAGGCCAAGAGCTCACTGCCGACCTAGCAAAAGCATTTGATATCGATATTCAGTATGGTGCATTCATTAATCAAGTGACGCCAAACTCTGCAGCAGAAGAAGCCGGTCTGATGGCTGGCGACATTATTGTCAGTGTGAATAACAATAAGATCCGTAGCTTCAGTGAACTAAGAGCAAGAATTGGTACCTTAGGGGCAGATAAAGAAATCACATTAGGTGTTGTTCGTGACGGTAAAGAGCGCATCGTGACTGCAAAACTAAAACCGGCAGAAAACAGACTTGCGAATGCCAGCAACCTACACCAAGGTCTCGAAGGCGCGGCATTAGTATCCGCAGAAAATAACCAAGGCGTCATGATTGCTAATGTGCAACCTCGTTCAATTGCTGCAGCATCGGGATTAAAAAAAGGCGATATCATTATTGGTGTGAATAAGACTAAAGTTAAGAATTTAGCTGGCTTACGTGAACTACTCACTGAAGAAAAAGCAACACTCGCACTGAATATCAAGCGCGGTGAGCAATCTTTATTCTTGGTATTACGTTAGCACTTACATCACTTTACAAGTTATTTTCTACATTATCCTAGAAAGAGGTGCTATTCTCTACGTTGCTATTTTTATGAGTAACGTAGGGATATTTCAGTGCAGGGTTTGTGGTCATATATTTCAAAAAGTATCTTACTCGGTATCGCTGTAGCTGCGATATTACTTGTCGCGCTGCCTCAATTACAAAACAAACAAAGTTTAGGTCTAAACCAACCTTTTTCTCTTGGACTTAACGAACAAATCAGTTTTTCTGATGCAGTAAAGCGCGCAGCGCCTTCTGTCGTCAATATTTACACCCGTACCTATCAGAAATCTACGATAAACAGTAAACCAATATTGCGCCCACAAAGTCTTGGCTCAGGCGTTATTATGAACAAGAAAGGTTATCTACTGACAAACTATCATGTGATAGCCAATGCAGACCAAATTATCGTCGCACTTCAGGATAGCCGCTTTTTCACTGCTGAATTAATTGGTTTTGACCGCTATACCGATCTAGCCGTATTACACATTGATGCCAAAAATTTACCTAGCATTCCTCAGAGTAAACACGAACAAACCAATATAGGCGACGTCGTTCTTGCCATTGGTAACCCATACAATTTAGGCCAAACCATCACTCAGGGGATTATCAGTGCCCGTGGTCGTATTGGTATGAGTACCACTGGACATCAAAACTTTTTACAAACCGACGCTGCGATTAATGAAGGTAACTCTGGTGGTGCGCTGGTCAATAGTCTCGGAGAGCTAGTTGGCATTAACACAGCCTCTTTCCAACTTGCTGAGAATGTAGAAACAATGGGGATCAGCTTTGCTATTCCCTACCCGCTAGCAGTTAAAATCATGAATGCACTAATTGCTAATGGACGTGTGATCCGTGGTTATCTTGGTATTGAAGGAACATCAATTAATACTGTTATGGCAAAACTACTTGGCCTGAAAGCCAATCAAGGTATTGTCATACAAAATACAGCACCAAACTCTCCAGCAGAAAAAGCGGGATTGATAGCAGGTGATGTCGTCGTTAAATTTAACGGTACTGAGATTGATAATGTCATCTGGTTAATGGATGTTGTCGCCGAGCAACGCCCAGGTTCAAAAGTTAATTTAAGCGTTATCAGGGAAGGTAAGCAGCTAGAGATAGAAGTGACTCTGGGTGAATTACAAGCCTTGCAACCACAAGCTAAGTAAATCAGTACTGCAGTACTAGATACAAAAAGGGCGCATATCAATGCGCCCTTTTTAATAACAAACTACAATAACGTTAGTAGAACCTACCCTTTAATTCGGGTAATGTTACCACCTAAGCCTTGCAATTTATCTTCAATAAATTCATAACCACGGTCGATATGATAGATACGTTCAACCGTTGTATCACCTGTTGCAAGGAAACCAGCAATAACAAGACTTGCAGATGCGCGTAAGTCAGTTGCCATCACTTGTGCGCCAGTTAAACTTTCTGTATCACGACAAATAGCCGTATTACCTTCAAGTTCAATGTCTGCGCCCATACGCGCTAATTCAGGTACATGCATAAAGCGATTTTCGAAAATCGTTTCAATGATCGTCGATGTGCCCTTTGCCACTGTATTTAATACTGTGAACTGCGCTTGCATATCCGTTGGGAAGCCAGGATACGGTACCGTTTTGATATTAACTGCTTTTAACTCACGGCCTTCCATATCAAGTGAAATCCAATCATCACCTGTTTCAACTTTTGCACCCGCTTCTTCAAGCTTCAGCAATACTGCATCAAGTAACGATGGGTCTGTTTTATGACACGTAATTTTGCCGCCTGTTACTGCAGCAGCAACAAGGAAAGTACCTGTTTCAATACGATCAGGTTGTACTGCATACGTACCACCATGAAGCGCTTCAACGCCTTCAATCGTTAGTACGTCAGAACCAATACCACTAATTTTCGCACCAAGTGCATTTAAGAAATTAGCCAAGTCAACCACTTCTGGTTCTCTTGCTGCATTCTCAATTGTTGTGATACCGTCAGCAAGTACTGCTGCCATTAATAAATTTTCAGTGCCCGTTACACTCACCATATCCATTAGGATACGTGCGCCTTTTAAACGACCATCAACACGTGCTTTAATATAACCTTCTTCAACACGAATATCAGCTTGCATCATTTCTAAGCCGTGAATGTGTAAGTTCACAGGGCGAGCACCAATAGCGCAACCACCCGGTAAAGAAACATCCGCAGTCGAAAACTTAGCAGTCAAAGGACCTAATGCTAAAATAGATGCACGCATCGTTTTAACAAGTTCATAAGGTGCTTTTTGACAATTTACAGAACCAGCAGTAATAACAACTTCACCGTCTTCGTTACGTTCTGCTTCAGCGCCAAGTTCACGTAATAATTGTAACGTGGTTTTAATGTCTCTTAATTCAGGAACATTCTTAAGAGTGATCGTTTCATCACTCAGCAATGTGGCAAATAAAATCGGTAGTGCAGCATTTTTTGCACCCGAGATAGTCACATCGCCATTTAACTGACAAGGACCTTTAATTAAAAACTTATCCATTATAATCCAGCCTAAGAAGGTAATATGAATTTACGTTCGCGAACCCATTCTTCAGGTGTGTATGCCTTGATGGTTAACGCATGAATACTATTTGATGCAATTTGCTCTTTTAATGGCGCATAAATAGTTTGTTGTTTTTTTACACGGCTCATACCGACAAACATCTCGGCGACAGCAATAACGTCATAATGGCTGCCTTCACCTTTCACGTGTAATTCCTGGAACGTATACTCATTTTCCAGCAATGTTTTTAATTCTTGAATATCCATAATACTAAGATCCTTTTGTGCCGCCATTCTAAGCCGAGTTAAAACCTTACACGTCTAGCCGTTACCTTTATAAAGAGTATTACTACTACGTGTTTAGTTTTAAGTGAATGACGAACTGACTGAGAGAATCGCGCTTAAAACTAAAGTATTAAAATAGCCCAGTATTCTAAAAGTAATCGGTATAATACACAATCACAAAAGCATAACTATGTACGGATTTTTCCCCCTCAACTATTAATACTCAAGAAGATTTCACAAATTACCTTTTCTTTCTGCGAAAAAAGACAGAAAATAGTGTTCTTTTTTATCAACTTTTTAATTGAGCCGATGCTAACTACAAATATTATTATATTAATTCTGGGATTGATTGGACTTGTCATTAGTGCCGACAAATTCGTCTATGGTGCTGCGGGATTAGCACGAAACCTAGGCATTTCACCGCTGATAATTGGTCTTACAATTGTCGCGATGGGTTCATCAGCCCCCGAAATGATGGTGGCAGTATCCGCATCGCTCAATGGCTCACCCAATACGGCAATCGGTAACGCTATTGGTTCAAATATTACCAACATAACCTTGGTATTAGGTTTAACGGCGCTATTAAAGCCATTACTTGTCGGTTCTGCAACGATTCGTCGTGAGATCCCGATGGTATTAATTACTACGCTACTTGCTGGTGTTGTTCTTTGGGATTTAAAACTAGAAATGTATGAAGGTGTGATTTTATTATTACTCTTCTTTATTACCATTTTAACCTTAACTATTCTGGCACTGAAACGTCCAAGTAACGATCCACTTGCAGAAGAACATAACGATGAAGTACCTGAAGGTGTGCCGACATGGAAAGCCGTTGCTTGGCTAATTTTCGGCATGATCGCATTGCCAGTAAGCTCAAGTTACCTTGTTGACTCTGCAGTCGTCATTGCACAGCATTTTGGCATGAGCGATTTAGTGATTGGTCTTACGATTATCGCAATTGGTACTAGCTTGCCAGAACTTGCGGCATCAATCACTGGTGTACTAAAAGGTGAAGATGATCTTGCTATTGGTAACATCATTGGTTCTAATATATTCAATATCTTAGCTGTATTGTCGCTGCCTGGTATTTTAGCACCGGGTATGATTGACCCTGCGATTATCAGCCGTGACTTCTACTACATGCTAGGTGCAACCATAGTGATGCTATTAATGGCAATGAGTTTTAGAGGGCGTCCTGGTCGCATCAACCGTATTGAAGGTGGCATATTGCTAGCAGGTTTTGTTGCGTATCAATTCATTATATTTAGCAGTATCTAGTCATACTTAATTTTTTTAATCTAAGTATTAAACCGTATTTTTATTAGGGAATAACCATGTCGAGTCAGTTTAACTATTGTCAAAGCGCGCTTAACGTCATTCAAACAGAAGCAGCTGCAATCACGCAATTAAGTCAATATATTGATGTAACCTTTACTGCAGCTTGTGAATTACTGATCGCCTGTAAAGGTAAAGTTATTGTGACTGGCATGGGTAAATCGGGGCATATTGCCAACAAAATTGCGGCTACATTAGCAAGTACGGGCACGCCAGCTTTCTTTGTTCATCCCGGTGAAGCAAGCCATGGTGATCTCGGAATGATTGAACGTGAAGATGTCGTCATTGCCTTATCAAACTCTGGTGAGTCTGATGAAATATTGGCGTTGTATCCAGTATTAAAACGCTTAAGCATACCAGTGATCTCAATGACGGGTAACACCAATTCAACCATGGCACGCGAAGCAAAAATTAATTTATGTATTAAAGTTGATAAAGAAGCTTGCCCACTTGGATTAGCACCAACATCGAGTACAACAGCAAGCTTGGTGATGGGTGATGCCATTGCGGTTGCTTTACTCGAAGCAAAAGGGTTTACCGCCAATGACTTTGCACTTTCTCACCCTGGCGGTAGCTTAGGTAGAAAACTATTATTACGTATTTCAGACATTATGCACAAAGGTGATGACGTACCGAGTGTACAACAAGGCGAAACTATCTCTAACGCCTTGTTAGAAGTCTCTCGAAAAGGGCTTGGCATGACCGCTGTGAATGACGAAACGAAGCTCGTTGGTATTTTTACGGATGGTGATTTACGCCGTATCTTAGATGCACGTATAGATATTCACCAGACGCCAATCAGTGAAGTAATGACAAAAAGATGTGTTACTATTAATGAACATATCTTAGCTGCAGAAGCCCTTGCCGTCATGGAAAATAAAAAAGTTAACGGCTTAATTGTAGTCAACGAACGACAAGAGCCCGTCGGCGCCTTCAACATGCATGACTTACTACGCGCAGGTGTACTATAAAATGATCAACACATTATACGGTCCTATTCCACAAGACATCTTAACCAAAGCAAAAACATTAAAATTACTCATTTGCGATATAGATGGCGTCTTTTCTGACGGTCGCGTTTATATGGGTAACGATGGGGAAGAACTAAAAGCCTTTCATACTCGCGATGGTTTCGGCGTAAAATCATTACTTAATGCCGATATCGAAGTTGCGGTGATCACCGGTCGCCAATCCACGATTGTTGCAAACCGTATGCAAGCGTTAGGTGTTAAACATATCTACCAAGGCCAAGACAACAAAGTTATCGCCTTTAATATGTTACTTGAAGAACTCAACATATCTCCAGAACATGTCGGCTATATTGGCGATGATGTGATTGATTTACCGGTAATGAATCTTTGCGGACTTAGTGTTGCTGTTGCTGATGCGCATCCTCTCGTTAAAAAAGGCGCTGATTTTAGCACCTCAATCCGCGGTGGTTTCGGTGCAGTAAGAGAATTAGCAGACTTAATCCTATTGGCTAAAGGCATATTAGATCAAGCACAAGGCACGTCTGTATGAATCGCCAAAATGTAGGCATTGTTATCCTGTTCCTGTGCGCGCTTGGTGTTTGGCGATTTTTCTCGCCAGATGAACAGTCAACAACGGCTACATCGACCGAATATCAACCTGATTTCACCGCACAAGTCCTACGTAGTGTCGAATTCAGTGAAGAAGGAAAAATTATACGTCGCATTTTTGCAGATAGTATGGAGCATTATGGTGAGTTAGGCATGACAATGTTCACCAACCCCGTTATTATTCTTTACGATGACAACGCCCAAGCAACATGGAAAATTCAAGCCACTGAAGGTAACTTCAGCAGTGACGATATAGCAACACTACGCAATAATGTTGTCATCAAAAACATGGCTAAAAATGATTATATTGATGTCATCACAACGAGTTATTTACAATTAGAACTTGCCAAAAATTTGGTACGCAGCGATCAATTAATCACTATTTCAGGGACCTTATTCAACCAAACAGGTGTCGGACTTGAAGGTGATTTAAAGCAAGAATACATGACAATCCTTAAGCAAGTTGAAGCGATTTATACTAATGATGAAAAAATATAAAATTTTACTATTAACATTATTCATGAGTAATTCAGCACTCGCACTCGAGTCTGATTTTAAAGAAAATGTTGTCGTAAATGCAAAACGCCAAGAAGTGTTCATTAAAGACAATCGCGTTATATTTTATGATAATGTTGTTGTTACTCAAGGAACTATACTAATAAAAGCGGATAAGCTAACGGTATTAAGTTCAGGTGGAAAAGGCACAGAAGTGATGATTGCTACAGGTAAACCTGCCACATTTTATCAGGAGCTTGATGGCAGCAAAAAAATCAATGCTGAATCGAATGAGATCCGTTATGAACTCGGTAAAAAACGTTTAACGTTATCAACAAATGCACGTTTACGCCAAGCCGACAGCGAAGTGAAAGGTGATAAGATCATCTATCAAATCGACAAACAAGAAATGATAGCCGAAAGCGGAAATCATGAATCAGATCGAGTGATCACAATTTTCACTCCTGAAAACAACAAAACTAATTAGAGTAAATACATTCATATGGCGCGTTTAAAAGCATCACACTTAGCAAAAAGCTACAACAAACGTAAAGTTGTTTCAGATGTGAGTCTCGAAGTCGAATCAGGACAAATTGTTGGTTTACTTGGGCCTAATGGCGCGGGTAAAACAACGACCTTTTACATGGTTGTAGGCTTGGTTAAGCGAGATCATGGACAAATCTTCATTGATGACCAAGAATTAACGCATGAACCTATGCATATTCGAGCGCAACAAGGCATCGGTTATTTACCACAAGAAGCGTCTATTTTTCGCCGTTTATCAGTAACGAAAAATATTATGGCGATCTTAGAACTTCGCACAGAATTAAGCCGTTTTGAACGTGAAGAAAAACTAGAAGAATTGTTAGAAGAATTTCATATCACCCATATTCGCGATAGTTTAGGCATGAGCTTATCCGGTGGTGAACGCCGCCGTGTTGAGATCGCAAGAGCACTTGCCGCTGATCCCAAGTTCATTTTATTAGATGAACCTTTTGCAGGTGTAGATCCTATCTCTGTCGGCGATATTAAGAAGATTATTCAGCATCTACGTGATCGTGGTTTAGGGGTGTTAATTACCGACCATAACGTACGTGAAACGCTTGATGTATGTGAGCACTCTTACATTGTAAGCCACGGACATTTAATCGCATCTGGTACTTCTGAAGAAATTCTGTCCAACGAAAAAGTAAAAGAAGTGTACCTTGGAGATCAATTCCGACTATAGTTTGATATTGATATATAGCCGCATTAAGGAAGAGAGAGTAGTCGTTAGATGAAGCCATCATTACAACTTCGTATGAGTCAATCTCTGGCAATGACGCCACAGCTACAACAAGCGATTCGATTATTACAATTATCGACCTTGGAGTTACAGCAAGAGATTCAAGAAGCGTTAGACAGCAACCCGCTGCTAGAACAAGAAGATCCCAACACATCTCCGTCAAATGAGAGTGATAACGATGATTCACTTAACGCTGATAGTACTGACTCAATTACTGATACCAGCCAAATAGAAGTGAGCGATGCGCTTAATAGCGACTCAATGCCCGATGAGCTACCTAACGACAGCAACTGGGATGATGTTTATACCCCACAAACGCAAACTCACAGCGGTGGTAGCGCAGGTATTGATGGTTTAGACCAAGTTTACCAAGGTGAAACCAGCGAAGGCTTATACGAACATCTCATGTGGCAAATGGAATTAACCCCCTTCTCCGATACTGACCGTGCAATTGCAGTCGCGATTATTGATGGCATCGATAATTATGGCTACCTTAGCCAAACTTGTGACGATATTCTAACGAGTGTCAATATAGGTCATCAAGAAACCAATGACAGTGACGAAGAGCAGATCGAATTAGATGAAGTTGAAGCGGTATTAAAACGTATCCAACATTTTGATCCCATCGGTGTTGCTGCACGTTCATTACAAGAATGTTTATTAATCCAACTTCAACACTTACCCAAAAACACGCCTTGGTTAACCGAATGTCAGCAAGTAATCCAATCTCATATGGATTTATTAGGTAATCGAGACTATCGTCAATTAAGCCGTAAAACAAAATTAAAAGAGCCTCAACTCAAAGAGATCATGCAATTAATCCAGAGCCTAGAACCAAGGCCTGGAAATGCCATAGATCAAAGTGAAGGACTCTATGTTATCCCTGATGTTCTGGTAAAGAAAAAAAATAATCAGTGGATAGTCGAGTTAAATCCTGACATTGTGCCAAGATTAAAAGTGAACAATGAATATTCAAGCCTATCGACGGGTAACCGTAATAGTAGCGATGGACAATTTATTCGTACGCATGTTCAAGAAGCAAAATGGTTTATTAAAAGTTTAGAAAGTCGTAATGAAACGTTACTAAAAGTAACAAAATGCATTGTTCAACGCCAAATGGATTTCTTTGAATATGGTGATGAAGCCATGAAACCTATGGTGTTGAATGATATTGCAGAAGAAGTGGAAATGCACGAATCAACAATTTCTCGTGTCACAACGCAGAAGTTTATGCATACACCACGTGGTATTTTTGAATTGAAGTTTTTCTTTTCAAGCCATGTAAGTACAGATAACGGTGGTGAGTGCTCATCTACCGCTATCCGCGCATTAATTAAGAAATTGGTTGCGGCAGAAAATGCCATAAAACCATTAAGTGACAGCAAGATTGCTGATTTACTTGCTGATCAAGGTATCAAAGTGGCTCGACGCACTATTGCGAAGTATCGAGAAGCGCTCAGCATACCGCCATCTAATCAGCGTAAGAGCCTGCTATAAGGCTCATCTAACCTTCATATGGGAGACATATATGCAAATTAATTTAACAGGTAGACATGTAGACATTACAGATTCACTGAAAGATTACGTTGATAGCAAGTTTTCCAAATTAGAACGACATTTCGATCACATTAACAATATCCATGTGATTTTAAATGTCGAAAAACTACTCCAAATTGCAGAAGCCAAAATACATCTAAATGGGGGTGAAATCTTTGCCGTACATGAGCATAATGACATGTATGCCGCAATTGATGGCTTAATGGATAAGCTTGATCGCCAAGTGATTAAGCACAAAGAAAAATTAATCCGTCATTAATTTTTAGTCCCACTAATAAATAACCTAAAGGAAATAAACATTTCCTTTAGGTATTAATGCTTCTGACATAATTAAAACATATCATATCCAAATCAATTGCGGGATAATGAGCCCATTATTTTATATCGCTATCAGTTTTAAATTAGCTACCTAATTTTGACTAACACTAGGATATATTAGCTACGCAGATGTGAGGATAAAAGATGAAATTAATAATAGTCAGTGGCCAATCAGGTTCCGGTAAATCAATCGCATTACGGGTACTTGAAGATCTAGGCTACTACTGCGTAGATAACCTGCCTGTTAAATTATTACCACAACTATTACAAACCTTAAACGCCAAAACAGAAAAAGTCGCGGTGAGTATTGATGTGCGTAATCTACCGACTGATAAGAAAGAGTTAAATGACATTATTGAGGAGCTAAAAGCGAGCACCGAGCTAACAAGCTTATTCCTTGATACTAATAAATCAGTTCTAATCAAACGCTACAGTGAAACAAGACGACTTCACCCATTAACCAAAGGTGAATTTTCATTATCTCAAGCGATTGAAATAGAAGAAAAACGCTTACGTCCAATCGCCTTACACGCAGATTTAAAAATCGATACGACTGAACTCAATATTCATGAGTTAAGTGAACAAATAAAAGAGCGTATTTTAGGTAAGAAAAATAATCAGCTTGTCTTAGTATTTCAATCTTTTGGTTTTAAACACGGTTTACCAATGGATGCAGATTATGTATTCGACGTACGATTTTTACCAAACCCGCATTGGATCCCAGAGCTAAAACCTTATACAGGGCTTGATGAACCAGTAATCAAATACCTCAGTCAGCAATCTGAAGTCATGAGTTTTACACTACAAATTGAAAACTTATTAACGACTTGGTTACCGCTACTTGAAAAGAACAATCGTAGCTATGTAACTGTTGCCATTGGTTGCACTGGTGGTCAGCATCGCTCTGTATTTATTGCCGAGCAGCTAGCAAAAAGCTTTAAATTGCAAGATCGAGTGGTACAAACACGCCACCAAACATTAGAAAAGAATAAACATAAGAACAACTAAGTATTCGCTTAGTTACTCAACAGGCAATAAAAATAGATAATGATTATAATTTATTGTTAATACTGATTATAAATGAAGATTAAGCTAGAATCGCACAGCGCGAGTGAAAGCTCGCAGTTCTAGTATTTAAGAATGGGGACGACATATGCCAGAAAAGATGGAGCATGAAAGCACACACCTACGCTTAAGCGAAGTGAACGAAGCACTTGATAGTGGTATGTTTGTTCACGTAAAGCGGATGCTCTACCAAACGCCCCCTTGTGATATTGCCCTATTATTGGAATCATCGCCACCAGCGGGACGTAAAGTGCTGTGGCGATTAACAGACCCTGAATTACAGGGTGAAATCCTCGACGAACTCAATGAAGATGCAAAAACCAGTATTCTAAAACTAATGGATACTGAGTCTTTAGTGGCTGCGACAGAAGGCTTAGACACCGATGATTTAGCCAATGTATTACGTAGCCTACCAGACAGCATCTACCAAGAAGTTATCACCCAAATGGATACCCAAGATCGTCACCGCTTAGAAACCGCGATGGCGTATCCAGAAGACACTGCTGGCAGTATCATGGATACTGATACTATTACCTTAAGACCAGATGTAACTGTTGATGTTATCTTACGCTACATTCGCTTACGCGGAGAACTACCTGAAGCGACAGATACCTTATATGTGGTTGATAAAGATGACCGCTTAATTGGTGATGTTCCTTTAGCTATGTTGTTAACAACAGACCCGAACAGTGTTATTAGTACCATAATGGATCGCGAAGCAGAGACCTTACCTGCCACGCTTGATACCTCGGAAGTAGCTAAACTGTTTGAACGTCATGATTGGATCTCAGCACCTGTTCTAGATGATTCGGGTAAATTACTCGGTCGTATTACGATTGATGACGTGGTTGATATTATCCGTGAAAATGCCGAGCATGACATGATGGGTATGGCGGGTATGGATGACGACGAAGATACCTTCGCTCCCGTGATACAAAGTACCAAACGTCGAACGCTATGGCTTGGAGTTAATTTAATTGCAGCCCTCACAGCAGCTTCTGTATCTAATATGTTTGAAGCAACATTAGAACAATTAGCGACCCTCGCTATTTTAATGACGATTGTACCAAGCATGGGTGGTATTGCCGGTAATCAAACCCTCGCACTCGTTATTCGTGGTATGGCGGTTGGTCATATTAGTGACGAAAATAGCCGTTGGTTAATTGGTAAAGAAGCCATGGTAGGTGCACTAAACGGCGCTATCTGGGCAATATCTATCGCTATCATCGTATCGTTATGGAAAGGTGACCCGTCACTTGGTTTGATCATTGGTGGCGCCATGTTTATCAATATGGCAATGGGTGGACTTGCAGGGGTTGTCATTCCTCTGGTCATGAAGAAATACAATATCGACCCCGCCTTAGCAGGTGGTATGGCACTGACAACAGTAACAGATGTAGTTGGCCTCTTTGCTTTCTTAGGTATGGCCACTCTGGTTTACGGATCGTAGCCGCGTTTAAATAGCGACGCTACAATCGCAGTTGCACCGTTGTAACCTTATCGATATAAAAAAGCCTGTGTTTGATAACACAGGCTTTTTTCGTTCAGTTGCTAGTAAATTCAATGCTAAGTACATTGAACCACTTAAACTTCACCTATCGGTAATATTAGTTACCCGCAATCTGCATAGATTCTAATAATGTAGAACCCATTAAGATACTGCTGCGAACATCCACATCCTTACCGACAGCAACAATATTTTTAAACATATCTGTTAAGTTACCCGCGATCGTGATCTCGTGTACAGGATATTGTAACTCACCGTTTTCAACCCAGAAACCTGACGCGCCACGGCTGTAATCGCCCGTCACAATATTAACGCCCTGTCCCATCAACTCAGTCACTAACAAGCCAGTGCCCATCTGACGACAAAGCTGACCTAATGTTTCGCCTTTGCCTGTTACATTCCAGTTGTGGATACCACCAGCATGACCTGTCGTTTGCATGCCCAATTTACGGCCGCTGTAACTGGTTAATAAGTAGCTGTTCAAGATACCTTGTTCAACCACATTCAGATCTTTAGTACGCACACCTTCAGCGTCATACATAGATGATGCTAAACCACCCATGATATGCGGACGTTCTTGAATGTTTAACCACTCAGGGAAAATCTGCTCACCCAACTTATCGAGCAAAAATGATGATTTACGGTATAAGCTACCACCACTGATGCCCATAACAAGTTGACCCATCAAGCTACTTGCAACATCATGATGGAAAATCACAGGCACATTACATGTATCAATCTTACGCGCACCCAAACGGTCTACAGTACGATTAACGGCTTCAGTTGCAATCTGTTCAGGTGTCCACAATTTACTTGCGTCACGAGCCATTGAGTAACCGTAGTCACGCTCCATTGCACCATCTTGTTCTGCAATCAATACAGAGCTCATGCTATGACGTGTACTTGCGTAACCATTCACTAAGCCATGACTATTACCATAAACTTTAATGCTACTATGGCTGGTAAACGCACCTTCACTGTTCACAATACGTGGGTCTTGAGCCAATGCTAAACGCTCAGTCAGACACGCTTGTTCAATCGCATATTCAGGTTCAATTTCAACCGGGTGGCATAAATCTAAATCTTCAGGTTCAAACGCCATCAGTTCACGATCAGCAAGACCAGCAAACTCATCTTCCGCTGTATGCAATGCAATATCTAACGCTGCTGCAACGGTACTTTGAATTGCCGCTTCACTTAAATCGGATGTTGATGCATTACCTTTACGTTGACCGCGGTATACGCAGATACCTAACGCGCCATCGTGATTAAATTCAACATTTTCAACTTCGCCCATGCGTGTACTCACAGACAAGCCAGTTTGTCGTGAAATAGCTACTTCAGCAGCACTCGCGCCCGCTTTTTTGGCGATCTCGAGTGCTTGAGTAACGGCTAATTCCAATTTATTTTGTTCTAAAGTAATTTGCTGTTTTAAGTTCATGGGCTCGTTTCAATAAGTTATACTAGATTAAGCATACCATGTTGCGATAAAAATTCCTGCTGCAACTGCGCAATTAGCAATAAACTGATACAATTAACATATCAATCGTTTTGAAAAAGAAAATTATGAGCGTAAGAGAACGAAATATTACCAGCGAAAAGTCGTACCGACGCGCTGAAGACGACGATCTATATCAAAGTCGTGCAGAAAACAAAATTGAAATTGCCAAGACGCTTAAACTCGCTGGCGCTATCGCTTTACTCAGTAAAGCTGAAATTGCCAAGATGGGTTTTTCAGAAGAGATGCTTGCAGCAATCGTCACAGCAAGAAAAATTGTTGTACGTACTGATGCTTACAGCAGACATCTATCGTATATGTGCAAAATCATGCGTAGCGACGGTCTTGAGCCAATTCAAGCGGCATACGACAAGATCACCAATAAATATAACCAAGCAACGGTTGAATTAGCGAAACTAGAAATAGTACGTGATGAACTGATTGCCGGTGGTGACGCTGCGATCACAGTATTAATGGAAACATATCCAAATGCTGACCGCCAAAAACTTCGCCAACTAATTCGCCAAGTGAATAAAGAAATTAAAGCTGAAAAGCCGCTTAAAGCTGCAAAACCAAGCAAAGAGATCTTTAAACACCTACGTGACATCGCTGGTCTGTAAAATATTACAGCGTTGCAATAATAGCTAACGGTCGAAAACCGAACGCTACACGGCACAAACAATAAAGCCCTAACAAGTCATTCGTATACTTGCTAGGGCTTTATTTTTATCTCATGAAAATGGAGAGCAGATTAACTACCTGTACCACCCACCGTCATACTGTCTAGTTTCAATGTCGGTTGACCAACGCCAACGGGAACACTTTGGCCTTCTTTACCACAAATACCGACACCTTTATCTAGCGCTAGGTCATTACCTACCATCGAGATATGTTGCATTGCTTCATGACCATTACCAATCAAGGTAGCACCTTTAATTGGCGTGGTAATTTTACCATTCTCAATTAAGTATGCTTCAGACGCTGAGAATACAAATTTACCCGATGTAATATCAACTTGACCACCACCAAAGTTAGGCGCATAAATGCCCTTCTCAACCGTGCTAATGATCTCTTCTGGTGTATGTTCACCTGGTAACATATATGTATTTGTCATACGCGGCATCGGCAAATGAGCAAATGATTCGCGACGACCATTACCTGTCGATTCCACACCCATTAAGCGGGCGTTAAGCTTATCTTGCATGTAACCTTTCAAAATACCATTTTCAATCAGCATGGTGTTTTGTGTTACCGTACCTTCATCATCGATATTCAATGAACCGCGACGATTTTCTAACGTGCCATTATCAACAATCGTGCATAATGAAGACGCAACTTGCTCACCGATTTTACCCGCGTAAGCAGACGTGCCTTTACGGTTAAAGTCACCTTCAAGACCATGACCAACCGCTTCATGCAATAATACACCCGGCCAACCAGCACCAAGTACCACAGGCATTGCGCCAGCAGGTGCTTCGATTGCATCGATATTTACTAATGCCTGACGTACCGCATCTTTAGCATAACTAAATGCACGCTGTGTTCCGTCTACATCTTCTAAGAAATAATCAAAACCATAACGACCACCGCCACCAGCGCCGCCACGTTCACGTTTACCATTTTTCTCAATTAACACTGAACAGTTCATGCGTACTAATGGACGCACATCTGTCGCCAGAGTACCGTCCGTTGCAGCAACCAGTATCTCTTCGTATACCGCAGATAAGCTCACACTTACTTGCGTGACATTCGAATCCAATGAACGTGCATACACATCAATTTCGTGTAACAGGTCAATTTTACGCTGTCTCTCCATGCTTGCTAATGGATCTAACGGCTGATAGATTTCACTACCTTGTGGTTTACTCCAGGCTTTAACTTTACCTTCACCACCACTTGCAGCAATACCACGCGCAGCTTTAGCAGATTGAGTTAATGCGTTTAAACTGATCTCATCAGAATAAGCAAAGCCCGTTTTTTCACCCGATACTGCACGTACACCAACACCTTTCTCGATGTTAAACGAACCTTCTTTAACGATACCGTCTTCTAGTCCCCAAGATTCATGTTTACAAGCTTGGAAATAAAGATCACCATAGTCAAGCTGATTACCCATCAATAATGATAATGTATTCTGCAACTTATCTAGGTTTAGATCCGCTGGCAGTAAAATTGAATTTTCGACTTGTTCAAATCTCATCTGAGTTGTTACTCTTTATTTTTCAAGCTCGCAGTAAAGCGCGCATGTTGTAAAATAGGCATGTCAGTACGTATTTGTACTAACTTTTGTTTGTCTAATTGGGCGCAACAGATACCGGACCCTGATGTTTGTTGTGCCAATATTGATCCCCAAGGGTCTAGCACCATTGAGTGCCCCCAAGTATGTCGATCTTTACCATGGTCACCCACTTGATTCGCCGCCAGTACATAGCATTGGTTTTCTATCGCCCTCGCTTGCAGTAAAGGCAGCCAGTGCGCTTTGCCTGTCGCATAAGTAAATGCAGCGGGTAATAATAAAACATCCACCTTCACCATACTAAGTGCCCTAAATAACTCAGGGAAACGTAAGTCATAACAGATCGCCATGCCGAATTTAATATCACCAACATCAAATGTTGCGATACTGTCACCGGGAATAAAACTATCAGATTCTCTGTACGTTTGTACGTTTAATAAGGCTTGTTCTTGATTGTCTGGTGACGTTAGCACTGTCGGTACATGAGCATCAAACAAATGGATCTTGTTGTAATGTTGCACCAATTCCCCATTGGGGTCAAATACTAAACTCGTGGTGTAAATACGGTCTTCAATATGACTAAGAATAGGAAAAGAACCCGCAACCAGCCAGCATTGATATTGCTTAGCCCAAGCTGCCAGTTGTTGCTGGACTAAGCCTTTGCCTAACACTTCAGCGTGAGCTAAATAATCATCACTATGAGAGAATAAAGCAAAATTCTCCGGTAATAATATTAACGTGGGTTCAACACTCGTATCAACCTGTACTAATTGTGCCGCCACATAAGCTAAGTTGGCGGTCATATCAGCACCTGAGGTCATCTGTATCGCGACTAATTGCATTACTTATTTCCTGAACGTTTCGACTCAGCTGCATTCATTAGCTTATCCGGCACTGTGATCGCTTTTTGATTACGTTTTACTTCGGTAAATACTGGGTCATCAAAATCACCACTAACATTAAATTTCAGTTCAGTGATAACTTCAACAACAGGCTCTAAAAGCTTAGATAAAGCGAAAACCGCTAATGCCGTTGTTGGTGTTACAGCAAATGCAGTTAATACAGGTAAACTCGATGTCACATCAGGAAAGAAGCTTAAATTATAATTGATCGTATCCGTCACTAAATCGATATAACCATTACCGGTAATTTTACCGCTACTTGAGTTCAGTAAAAAGTCTTTGTTATTAATCGCACCATCAGAAATTTGTAATGATGCTTGCATTGATGAATACGGTAGACCATCGTTAAATACATCACTAAAATCGAGGCTTAGACGCTTCACCAATGACTGTAAACTCAGCACACTTAAGAACCGTGTTCCTTTATCACTGACATTGGAAATACGCCCTGCTTTTGTTTTTATCGTTGCATTACCACTGAGCGACTGGCCATCAATACGAAAAGGATTATCTTGCCAAGCAAGACGGAAATTAACATTAGCAGGTGTTTTAGCTAACGGGCTAATTAACCCTAGTCCCGTCATAAACTCTTCAACACTTTTCGTTTTTAATTCACCTTGGACTTGCGTGACTTGTTGACCATTCTTGTCATTAAACCAGCGGCCAGTCAAGGCTACTGTTGAGTGTTCCATATCAACATCAAGCGCTTTAATCGTCAGCCCCGTCGCACTTTTCGTTACTTCTGCCGATGTCTGACCTAAATTAATCTGCCCCAGAATACAGGCACCACAATTGAAATTAAAAGCTGGCAGGTCTTCCCAAACAACAGCACTAGATTGCTTACTGGCCGCGGCTTGCTTGATATTTTCCTGCTCAGGATCGGATGCAAAAACCAGATCAGGAAAATAAAGGTAATCCAAATCGATATTGACGCTTCCCACATCTGGGATCACGACCGAGCCATTAAACTCATCAGCTTTAAGTTCAACGCCCCAATTACGGTAACCTTTCGTTGCCGTTATTACTAAGTCCGTTAATGGTTGTTGATGATAACGTGTATTCGCGACAGCAATCTTAATTGAAGATAACGGTTCAACGGCACTATTAAGATCAAATTCACTCTCAGGCAGGCCGAGATACCATGACTGCCAATCAACAAGATCAATCTCATCAACATTCACCACAATTGCATTCGCAGCATCACTGATCAGTAACTTATCAGCATTACCAATTTGCACTAACGACTGAATCAATGAGAGTCCATCATTGGCATAATTAACCTGCCCAGAGAAATACAGTACATCACTGGTATTTAATTGAATATGGGCTTGTTTATCATTACCGACCACAGAGATATCGGTTGGCCAATCTTGAATGGCGGATTTTGCTAGCGGCACTGGTAAATCGAGCGTAAAGCTTTCTAAATCACTCTGCACATCAAATTCATAGTTAAATCCTTGTTCAGAAAAAACCATGTTTAACGTGCCTTGCCAGTCAATATTACCCGCGGTATATTGCTGATATTGAGGCAATAGTTGAGTCACGACATTATTACTTGACCATAAACCTGCCAGTTCGACATTCACTTGATAATTATTGTTTTTCTGTGCAGTACTAAAACTAAGATCAAGTGGTTCATCAAGCAATTTAGCCGTTAGCGAGGTTGATAACAAGCCACTATCATCAAACTTAAAGCGCCCATTCACATCGGTTAACGTTAAATCTAAGTTTGGTAAGTAAATACTGTCATCAACTAAGCCTATTTCACCCTTAACGGTAACGAGATCATCCGCAGTAAATGGAATAACAAGATCGAGCTCACCAGTAATATCACCGGCCACTTGCAGACTATTTAATGCATCTGATACTTCAGGTAATGGGCTTATATCAATAAGAGACTTTGCTTTTTTTCCCGTAGTTTCAAACGTAGCCTGTATCCCAAGGGCCTTAACATCGCCTAAGGTTGGTAGCTGTAAATCGACTCGAGACAATGCAACCTCGCCTAAATTACCTTTTCGAGATGACATAAATAAATCATCATTCTGAAATAATAATTCCAACTGTAAATCAGTCACACTTGGCCACTGAGGGTCAAATGCAAATTCCGCATCAACCACATTCAGTTTTGTTTGAAAAATACCATCGCCCTGACGGTAAGGATAATGAGCAAATTCACCAAACCATAATAGCTGGCCACTATCTGAATACCCCTGCTTTAATGCATCTCTGAGGTAATCGATTAATGCTTCACCCATATAATCTGTAGGGTAGTAATAGAATGCTTTGCTGGCATCACGTAGTGTTAGATCACCTGCAAGGCTAAGAAATGGATTAGCATTAGTGGGAATATCTAATAATAACTGGCTATCAATAACCAGTTCAGGAGTATCGACGAATAGCGTATCAGCAACAATTTCAACACCACTCGGTTCCTCGTTCGCTGCGAGTGTTGTATTACCATAGCGACGCCATGTGAAACCTGTCGAAAATTGATTAACTCGAATATCATGTTCTAAATATTGCTTAAGATCGAGTACTGCATCACGCATATCAATATTGACACTACCCGCATCTAAACCGCCAGTGACAGCGATATCAACATTTTCAACACCCGGAAAACCTTGCCAACTTTGCAATTGTAAGCCATCGACTTGCAACTGATAACGAAGTTGAGTCCAATCTTGCGTCGGTATCTGAACTTTAATATCACGAACTAAACCATGTGGGTATAAGGCTTTTAGATCTTTAAACAAGGCTTCATCGACATGACGAGACAAAGCCACTATCGGGGCGAGTTTAGATAACTCAACCTGATTAATAGCAGCAAATATATCATCTTGCTGTTGTCGTACTTGTATATCTAACTGGGGCCAAATAATCCCATTCGTCACTAACGCTAGGTCACGACTATCAAATTGCCAACCTGCATCCGTTAATTGCCACTGTAGGTAACCACCCCAGATATTAAGGTTTTGCTGACGAGTTTCATTTTTCCAAGTAAATTCTGATGGTTCTAATTGTACTAATGCGGATGTCGGTTTGTTATTAACAATATCAATCCAACCTTCAAAACTTAATACACCTTTCTTCAGCCCTTCTCGCTTAAACAACACCTTTTCAAACCAATTGGATAAGCTCATATTCTCAGCTTGAAGATAAACTTGACCACTCACATCAGTTAAGTCGTTTTTAGCGCTGGTCACATCAACCATAATACGTAGGTTGTTGTCAGAAACATCATCATTAATATATGCCCAACCTTCACCGCGGTGACGACGACCTTGGTTTAGCCAAGCAAATTCACGGATATGAATAACTTTCTCTTCTCCAGAGGGCGTTAATACGCGTAAGTTACTATTCGTTAATTCAAAATTTTTGAGTTGACGGAAAAACACATCAAGTAAGCGGGTTAGCTCAGGCGTCGCAAGTTTACGCTCTTGTTCAACAGACTGTTCAAAAGGAGAAATAGGAAGTTTTATCTGGACACCATCTAAGATCAAATTATCGAGTAATAATTTTCTCTCTAGTAAGCTGTTCCAGAAATCAATACTGATCTTGATACGTTCAACGTCAAAATTATACGGTAAGGACTCATCAAATTTGACGTCTAAGGTATTAACAATTAATACGGGGCCATATTTATACCAACCCGCATCAATACTTTGTACTTTAATATTCACTGACTGATCAGCAACGAGCCAATCAATCACTCGGTCATGATATTGATTCAGGTAAGGTAAACTCGCCCGTAGTAAGCTAATCGAAACCGCAGAAAAAACAGCTAAGCAGGCAAAAGTATAAAGGCATGCTTTACCACACCTTCTTAGCCAATTTCGTTTTACCGTCACGCTACATCATTACCACATCAAATTGCTCTTGCAAGTATTGAGGTTCAGCTTTGATTTTCACCTGCTTGCCCATAAATAATTCCAATTCAGCAATACTGTGTGACTCTTCTTTCTCAATATACTCAGCAACAGCAACGGATGCATAAACGTTAAACTGATCAGCGTCATAAGCACGATTCACACGCGTTACTTCACGGAAAATTTCATAGCATACCGTTTCAACCGTCTTCACGGAACCACGACCATCACATGTAGGGCAGTCAGAACATAACACATGCTCTAATGATTCACGGGTACGTTTACGGGTCATTTCAACTAAGCCTAACGCAGAGAAGTCATGAGTATTTGTTTTAGCACGATCAGGACTTAACGCGGCTTCTAAACATTCCATCACACGACGGCGGTGTTCTGAACTTTGCATATCAATAAAGTCGATGATGATAATACCACCGAGATTACGTAATCTTAATTGACGCGCAATAGCTTGTGTTGATTCAACATTAGTATTGAAAATTGTATCTTCAAGGTTACGGTGTCCAACAAAAGCACCGGTATTAATATCAATCGTCGTCATTGCTTCGGTTTGATCAATAATTAAATAACCACCCGACTTCAAACTCACTTTTCGTTCTAATGCACGTTGCGCTTCATTTTCAACATCATACATTTCAAAGATAGGACGTTCGCCGGTATACGGTTCTAACGCGCTAACCAGCTCAGGTACATAAGATTCAGTAAACTCACATAATTCAGAATAAGCCAGACGAGAATCAACTCTGATCTTGTCTAATGGTGCACCTGCAAAGTCACGAATAATACGGAATGCTAATGACGGATCTTGATATAACATACTCGCGCTTGGATTAGTCGCTTTACGTTGTAAGACTTTCGTCCATAGACGTTTTAAGTAAGCAATATCTTGCTCAAGCTCTTTATCACCAACACCATCAGCGGCTGTACGGATAATATAGCCACCCAGTTCATCCATCTGCGCTTCAGTCACACGTTTTAAACGGGTACGCTCTTCTTCACAATCAATACGTTGTGATACACCAACATGCGAACTTCCTGGCATAAACACTAAATAACGTGACGGTAAGGTAATATCCGTTGTTAAGCGTGCACCTTTAGTACCCATCGGATCTTTCACTACCTGTACGGTAATGTCTTGACCTTGGCGAACTAGCTGAGAGATATCAGCCACTTTAAAATGCTTTTTCTCGCCCGGCGACACACACTCGGTATGCGGTACAATATCAGATGCATGTAAGAATGCGGCTTTATCAAGACCAATATCAATAAATGCAGCTTGCATGCCTGGTAATACCCGACTGACTTTACCTTTATAGATATTACCCACGATGCCACGCTTCGCTTCTCGTTCTACATGTATTTCTTGTAATATGCCATTTTCAATCAAGGCAACCCGAGTTTCGCTCGGGGTAACATTTACTAATAACTCTGTCGTAAGACCCATATCATCTAGCCCTTCATTACTTATTCTGCTTTGCCTTAAAGGCTTGAATTAATTGCTCAGTTTGCATCAATGGTAGGCCTACAACAGCGCTATAGCTACCACTGATATGACTTACAAATTTGCCTGCAATACCTTGAATCGCATAACTACCAGCCTTATCGGTTGGTTCTCCCGTACGCCAGTAATCTTGTATTTCAGTCACTGATATAGCTCTAAACTGTACTTTAGTCGTTACCAACTCAACCATGCAGTGGTGCTCATTTGCGATTGCAACGGCGGTCATCACTTCATGCTCTTGGCCTGATAATAAACTTAACATACGAATCGAATCAGCTTCATCAACCGGTTTCTCTAATACTTGTCCGCCGTAAACCACTATCGTATCAGAACCCAATACAAGATTATTTACACTTGTTGCATGTGCCGTCTTCGCATTTTTTAGCGCAACAATACCTGCTTGTGCTTTATCGCGAGCTAATCGAGATACATAATCAGCAGCAAGTTCATCTGATTGTTGCTGCTCTTCTACGTCGACGTTTAATACCGAAAATTCGACACCTATTTGTGTCAGTAATTCACGACGTCGTGGTGATTGTGACGCTAAATATATATTCATCTGTTTCATCTTATTATCTTCTACACTATTAAGCTATCTTATGCCGACTATCTAATCGCAAACTGACGACGAATTTTACGTAAAATCAAGAATATCCATGGCCATATTAACATTGTGGATAGGATTGACCATAAGTACATCGGTGTTATTGATATATCGAAAAGTAATTTTTCGGCCCAAAATATAATGAGCTTATTTAGCATCGCCAAGAAGCCAACAATTAATGCTTGCTGCCATAACGATATATTACGAATCAAGCGGTGATTCATTACAATAATATAAATAACAATAGACAACGCGAGAGAGTGGATCCCTAATGGCGCACCCAGCAATAAATCAAGCGTAAGCCCTGTCATCCAAGCATAACCAATACTGACGCGATAAGGCAGTGCCATACACCAATAGCCCAATACCAATAACACCCAGTCAGGACGAAAACTATCAAGCGGCTCAGGAACAGGCAGTACTGTCAGTAATAACGCGAGAATTAAGGTTAAAATTAATTTAAAACGGCCGTTAGCAGGTGTCATAATACCGCCTCCTTATTCGTATCTGTCGTCGACTTACTCTCTTCATCGTCCCAAACTAATAACACATAACGGATCCGCTCTAACGCAACAACTGGCTTGGCTTCCACTTGCGCATAAGGCTGACCGATCTGGTAAGTGAACTCGGTAATCGTTGCAACAGGATAGCCTTCAGGAAATACCCCACCAAGGCCGGATGTCACTAAAACATCCCCCACTTGAATATCAGTACTGTGCGGCATATAAGGTAAGTTAAGACTGTTTAATTCACCACTACCATTAGCAATAGCGCGAATATCATTACGCTGTACTCGTACTGGAATACCGTGAGTAATATCAGAAATCAGTAATATGCGGCTGTAAGTTGTAGAAACATCCACAATTTGACCAACAACACCCTGTTCGTTTAATACCGGTTGGCCAATATAAATACCATCGAGAGAACCTTTATTAATGACCACTTGTAATGAGAAAGGATCAGAATTAACGGTAATTATTTCAGCCACTAACTTACGTTGATCGGAATGAACTGGCGAGTTGAGTAAAGCCCTTAATCGATTATTTTCTTCTTTCAGGTGCTTAAATTCAAGTAGCTGAACCTGTTGAACAAATAACTTATCTTTTTGTTCTTTAACTTGTTTTTTTAAGTCTCGGCGTGTAACAACAGTATTCGATACACCTTTAAGCATCTCACTCGGAATATCGGCAGCATAAATTAAAGGTGATACAGCCGTATTTAGATACAGTCGAACATTTGAAAATGAATCAAATTTAGAATCAAAGATAATTAATGAGAAAGAAGCGATAACCGCAAAGAATAAGCGCAGCTGTAAAGATGTAGAGGTAGCAAAAATAGGTTTCATTAGATGGTGTTCTCAAAGGATGGCGCGTCCGCCATCCTATAGGATTATTTAATCAGGCGCTTAATCGTAATGGAACAGATCACCACCGTGCATATCAATCATTTCTAATGCTGTACCGCCGCCACGAGCCACACACGTTAGTGGATCTTCAGCAATAACAACAGGGATACCTGTTTCTTCAAGTAATAAACGATCAAGACCACGGATTAACGCGCCACCACCGGTTAATACCATGCCACGCTCAGCAATATCTGATGCAAGCTCTGGTGGCGACTGCTCTAGCGCCGTCATTACCGCACTTACAACACCCGATAACGGTTCTTGTAATGCTTCTAAAATTTCTGTGCTGTTTAAGATAAAGCTACGTGGAACACCTTCTGCAAGGTTGCGGCCGCGTACTTCAATTTCAACAACTTCGTCTAGCGGATATGCAGAGCCAATTTCTTTCTTAATACGTTCAGCAGTTGCTTCACCAATTAAGCTGCCGTAGTTACGACGTACATAGCTGATGATTGCTTCATCAAGTTTATCACCGCCAATACGAACAGATGAAGAATAAACCACACCGTTTAATGAAATGATCGCAACTTCAGTCGTACCGCCACCTATATCAACAACCATTGAACCTGTTGCTTCAGATACTGGCATACCAGCACCAATTGCAGCAGCCATTGGCTCATCAATTAAAAATACATCGCGTGCGCCTGCACCTTGTGCTGATTCACGAATCGCACGACGTTCTACTTGTGTTGAACCACATGGAACACACACTAAAACGCGTGGGCTTGGACGGAAGAAATTATTGTCATGCACTTGTTTAATAAAGTGTTGTAGCATTTTTTCTGTCACAAAAAAGTCTGCAATTACGCCATCTTTCATTGGACGAATAGCGGCAATATTACCAGGAGTACGACCTAGCATTTGCTTTGCGGCTGTTCCTACTGCTGCAACACTCTTGTTAGCACCGCGCTCTTGGCGGATCGCAACAACTGAAGGCTCGTCAAGAACAATACCTTGACCTTTAACGTAAATTAGAGTGTTTGCTGTTCCCAAGTCGATTGATAAATCGCTAGAGAATACGCCTCTTAACTTCTTAAACATGGTTATGGGCATTCCTAAAAGTAAAATGTTGCAGGATCGGTTAACTTTACCAATGCGCAATGAATGAGGCAAGTTTATCAGACTTTATGACCGACAAACCATTAATTTAACCGTCTTCGGTAAATAACTCTGTCATTACCATAGAAAAAGCCAAACACGATGTTTGCTGAAGGCGATTGATCAAACTGAGTATGACCCTCTTCCCACTTATATTTGAACCAGTCATCAACAGTATAATCAAGTTGAACCTCACCATTTCGGTTCGGAGCTGCAATGATAAGAGCTTGAGTTACACCACTATTAAAGGTCCCATCTCCAGAAAGGTTCGGTAACGTCCCACCTAAAGAAACATCAACTAACTTAGCATTAATGGAATCAAAGCCTGTTTTGTCATCATCACTATGCGTAATAAAATTTGTCCCATTAAAATACTCGAGTTGCATAGTCACTGCAAAATCGTTCGACATTGGGCCATAGCCATCGGCAATAGACCAACGACCATAACGTAGTTCGCTCGTTTTTTCTGATAATTGACGCGCAGTAATATACCCTTCAATAGGAAGGCCTAAATCACTGAATTTGACCCCGTCCTTATCCGTAATGCCAATACCAAAAAGGGTATTCATTATCGGACCATCCGGACCTGTTAACTTCCGAGAAAAGTAGCCGTTATCAAGGATATCAAGATTACATGCACCAGGCTGGTACACACCATCACACCATTCACCACCATATCCTTGCAAACGATGAGACAAATCTAAACCATCTGCGTTCGCAACAAAATTAACGATCGCTTTCTCATCACCATCATAATTTCGAGTCACTGATCCTGAACGGTTCTGAGCTTCCAATTGATAATCAAATTCAAGTTCTGGTTGATCCATGTAAGTGATGCCTGAAGAACCAAGTTTTAACAGAACCCATGCGTCCTCCCAATTAGGGCCAATGCCAGGTTCAAATTGCTTATTGCCCGGTGTCCATTGGTAACAATACCCGCCTTCTTGCCCTGCTCTACACTGATAAAGGTTGTTATCTTTCGGCTGTAATACAATCGTTCCTGATACATAAGTGGCGACTTGATCAGGAAACATATGATCATAGGTATTTGGATTATGACTACTAGAATTAATATAATTATCTATCGTCGAAGATACTAACTCAAATTTTGCAGGGATAAATCTGCCTATCTCTTTACCTTTAGAGTTATCCGAAAAGGTAGCATCAACAGAAAATTTCATGCCATAGTAATTTTTGTCTTTTACGTTTATCTGAATCGCACCTACTTCACTATAAGTGGAATCAACAAATCGATAGACCCCATTTTCAAAGGCTGGTAAGTCTGGTATTTCAATCCAATCTGCTGATGTTGACGTTGTTAGCGTCTTATTCGTTGCGTAAGTAAACTCCCCATCATACTGCTCGTTCGTTGGCATAGACCGCGTTAGCTTGATGCTTAAATTATCATTAGAATTGGGGATATAATTAGCTGTAATAGTATCCTCGGACTGATTAGCATTCAGCGCTTGAATCTTAAACGTGAAAATATCACCGGCTTTATGGGTGTACTTTAATGCATTATTATCTTGTGCAGTTAAATCCGTCCATATCTCACCGTTCTGACCTTCGTGACGAGTGGCTTTGATTTTGAACCGAGCTGGACTCACAGCAAATTGATTACTTTGCCCTTTGATTGTTAATCCATCCAGATCATTTCTGTTATCGTTAATGGTATAACGAGCAATTAAATTAATCTTACCTGCGTCTTGATACTGTGCTGAATTAATTTGAGTAATATTGTTATTAAATTTTAAATCAACAGGGCTATATCTCTGCTCTTGAGTACTGCTATTTTTACCTAAGTTGATAGTATCTGCGACAAAATTTAAGTTTAAGGCTGCTGGAGCACAGGTATCTGGTTCTTGGCACTGCACCCCTAACTCAACTTTAATCTCTTCATTATGTTTAAAAATATTTTTGCACTGGCCATTCTTATTATAAAAAGCCTCGAGTTTAATCGGCTTAGAAAAGTTAACAGCCGCGACTTGATTGGCAATATTTTCACTGCCATCGGCATTATCGTAACTAAAGAAAAAGCCCGTATCCGCGAAATTAATATCGCAATTATTCGTGCCATTACACTTATAAGGCTTACTCGTGCTTGTTAATGACAGGCTTAAATCATCTTCTTTTAAATAACCTAAATTAATATCGGTTGAACGAGTAAAAGTACCACTTGGCTTCGAGATAGAATCATTACTATTTTGCGCATTAGCGACCAAGGTTACACTTGTCGAATCACTAGATTCAACACAAGCAGAACCGGCTTGGAAAGCATTAGTACATGCTTGTACGGTGACAATTGCAGGTTCGCAGGTTAACGCGCGATCACTATAGGTTAATCGATAGTGATCAATAATGGCAGGTGGCGGGGTATCATCCTCAAACTTAATAACAATATCGTCCCAAGATATATCATCATCATCACCGTATCGACTAGCATCAATTCTAAGTTCATAAGTATTTTTACTTTTAAGTTTTCGTTTGATACTCCAAATATAGTCACCGGTTGTCGTTCCACTACGTAAATAACGCTGAGAAATAACAACGCCCGTTTTTTTATTTTTTAGAGTTAACTTCACATTATTTTCGTAACGTAATAAATCGCGATAATTATAAATAGTAATGGAATCTATAGGTCCATCACTAAGCGGTTTAAATTCATATTTAACATCATCATCTTCATATCGATCTGGGTACCAACGTCCCGCATAACCATCACTAGGTGATTCATTGCTATCACCAATATGACGACGTTCGATAAACATAAAGCTTTCTGTTTTACTGTCTTTTGAAACAGTTTCTAATTTAATGTCTTCAAATTCAAAATCATCATAATTATTACCGTAGCTTCTACAATTATTACTCCAACCAGTAGGGGTTTGTCCACTAAAGCACTGACCTACAATGGCAATTCTATAATCACCTTTAGCTAAAGACACTGGCGCCAATGGGTCATTATCAAAATGAGCATGGCCATTATCAGCATGCTCCTTACCGTTTTTATCTAAGTGCGAACGGGCATTAACAACAACATTCCCACGGCTGTCCCAAATTACAAAATATAATCGGCCAGAGGTATTATCAATATCCTCAAGTTTAATTTTCTTTAAAAGGATATCTTCAGTTAAATTAAAATGAATAGGATTAACAGGCGTTGGATTGAACAATGCATCATTGTAATAATCATTACCGTCAGCTCTCAACATATAGGTTGGAATAATACGATCAAAGTTATTATCGCCCATGGCGATTTCACCCTTAAGTACAATTTTAGCTTCAACCGCAAAGGAAGTACTGATAAGCAATAAACATACGCATAATAACGACGTCAAATATTTGCTTGGTAATTTATTAATCTGCAAAAAATAATTCAAAATCATAATTTAACTTCCGCTTCAATTTGATGCTGCGCTACTATTTTTCCACCGTCACAGGTACCCGTAGAAATGAGGTAAAACTGGCTAGTATTATTAACCGGAATATTTTGGCAAGTCACGGCGACACTGCAATTTTCTAAGCCGACTTCATCACTCACATTAAACTTTACATCACTGGCATCGGAAATCGTGGTAATACTTGGAAAGTTAACGCATGTTAGGTTATTTCTAATCACTTGATAAATACCATATTCCATACCGCTTTCTGCCGCATAATAAGCCTTGGCGCTATATACTTCATTTGCAACACTGTCCGCTGTAGAGCTTAAAATACGGCTCAACGTGGCTGCTAATAAAGAAATAACAACAATAATAAATAAGGCGATAACGAGCATACTACCTTGTTGCTGTTTAATACTTGTCGGCATAGTTTTCAACTTCACTGTTTGATTGCTCTATGGTTATGGAACATTACTCATGACCAATTGATGATCAAAATAAATAACGCTATCGTCACGTAGTTTAAAACCAAAATTAAGGTCTAAAATTGCGTTACGGAATCGACTCGCTGGTGACAATATCATCGTGCTATCGGTACTCAAGTTATCAGCCATTAAGGCACGCTTATCTAGGGAGTAACCCGGTACTGATAATGCGCCTTCGTTTCGAAATAAACGCATTGAATTACCAATTTCAACTAAGCAATACTGCACTTTATTCTCGGCAATAAAATACCGAGACACTAATGAATCTCTAATTAATCGGTCGCCACTCGCGAAGGTCACCTCTGCTTGAGTTGGGTTTGCGCCCGAACTTGCTACATAACTCGCAATTTGGGCGACGGTACTCGGAGATGATGCCGTTGGTAATGAATAAAAGTCATCAGAATCTGTGGTTAATACACTGACATATTGATCTTTAAATGTATTGGTTCCCGCATTCAACCGCGTTTTCTGGTCCATGATCAGTGACATTGTAGCCTGCCCAACAACATTACCCAGATATTGCCCAGCAGCGGTAAAAGGAACAAAATCAATGCAGGTATTATCGCTATTAACTCTTAAACTAAAGGCAACTGCTGAATCAAGTTCTTTATCCATGCGGTTAAAAGCAAATCTTGCATCATTTAGACGCTCATTCTGATTAACAGAAGTCTGATAAAGCACGACATTACTGCTAATGAAACGACTACTGAACATGCCAACAATACCGAGTAAAAGGATCACGATTGTTAGCTCGATAAGTGTAAAACCGGTCTGCTTAGACTCTTCGTATTTAAGTTCGTGGTATTTGAGTTCGTTGTATTTAAAGTCAATCATCAGTAGTTTCCTTTAAATGCCGTTAACTGAATTGAATCATCATCGGGCATAAATACGGTAACTTGGATTCTTTTTGCAATATCGATATCTCCGGTACCAAGAGTTGGATCAAATTTATCCGCCGCAAATGATACGCAAATTTGCAGACCATAACCTGGGTATTTATCAGTGAAATAACCTAGTGCTGCACTCGGATCATAACCCGTTTGATCATGGCAATAGACATTATAATCATCAACATCATTAAAGCTGTCGGGGGCAGAGCTCACTTCCCCTCTCTCTTTTTCTATACCTAAGTCTGAACTACAAGGAAATGGCACCGACGTTAACACCGTTTCACCACAACGAATAAAGCCACCAGAACTTGTACTCGCGTCATCGTAATAACGGATTAGCACTTGGTCCATAATTCGCTTACCTAATGCTGTCGCTTTTATTTGGTACATTTGTGTGGTCGTTTTACTCGCTTGCGGTAAAAAAACACCACTAACGATCGTCAGAGCGACAGCAAGAACAACAATACCAACAACAATCTCAATCAAGGTAAAACCACGCTGGTTTCGTGTTTTAGAGTCGCTTGGCGTTGAATTAGTTTTCATGGATGAAACCTTGTGCTTCGATATTGAGTTGGAGCGTGTCACTGCCTTTAATATAAATAGTACAACCTAGATTATTTACGTCACAGCCACTCTCAACCCCAAAGGAGTTAAACTCAATGACGGTTGTGCCTATTGTGTTAGAAATAGAAAAATTAACGCTAGTAGTTGCGGCCTCAGTAATACTCATTCCTAAGTGTGGGGCTGCAAATGTATTAGGTAAGGTTGAACCGCAATTGGTTGGGATCCCAAAACGACTAGGAGTAATAACAACGCGATTACAAGCATAAGGATTATCAACACGAGTGCTACGACAAGCTTCGCCACAGCTCATGGCTTGCTGCTGTACCGTTTTAGTTAATTGCAGGAGTTGATCACGATACGTTTCTGTTTCAAAACCATCCTGACCTATAAATTTAGGGATCGCTGTCGCAGCTAAGATACCTGTTAGCAAAATAATAACGACTAATTCAATGAGGGTAAAACCCAACTTTTTATACATCTGCTTAGCACCGAGTAAGATTCATGATAGTGGATGCTAGGTATTAGATCCCTTCCCATACTGAGTTTGATAATATTATAAAATTAATACACTTGCATTAATATCAGTACATTAATCGAGGTAAAGTACACATAAAATAAACTTGGGGGGATAAGCACTAAGAGTTTATAAATAGATATCGAAAACAATAAAAAGACCTACCGAAGTAAGCCTTTTTATTTAATGAGTAAGCAACTGATAATTAGCTACAATCAGGACTTGTTAATTTTGTATCTGTACCAAACCACATTTGATAGCCAGCACTCGAAGTCGCTTCTTGATAAACTAACGTACAAGCACCAGTCTCCTCGCCATCTGTGAGGTAAAACACAACTGCCTTTGCAGTCAGAGATTGATGAGTAAATGTTGAATTAGAGAAACCACTTACTTCAACGGCTTTACGGATACCTGCATCGCTTGCTTTAGGATAACCAAAATTAGTTTCAATTCGACCAGAGGTAAGTTTACTCACAACTTGATCTTCTAATTTTTCATTACCGTCAATTGCCGATTTTGCATAAACAATATTCGCAGCACTATTCAACGCACCAGAAAGTCCTTTCAACGCAGACTCTTTCGCGTCATCTTGTAGATTAATAAATTTAGGCACTGCTGTCGCAGCAAGAATACCCAATACAATAATAACGATGACTAATTCAATCAGGGTAAAACCATTATTTTTTTTCATTAACGCACCAGTATTTATTGTATTATATAAAAAGGCTTACCGAAATAAGCCTTTTAGAAGTAAATAAGATTATTTAATCTTACATGCAGTACCGCTAATAACACCAAGTTCACTCGTTGGTGGCGTTGTTATAACAGCTTCAGTATAGAGTAAGCAAGCGTCACCTACTGCATCATCTGAGCTTGATACGATAACAATAGTACCACCAGTAGTACCTCGAGTGCGTTGAACTGGAGAGACTACTGCGCTAGTAGTAAATCCTGATAGTTCAAGAGCCTCAACAATACCAGTTGTTGTTGCTGTTGGATAACCATAAACGGTATCAATACCTTCTACAATAGTATCAAGATCATTAGCTTCAACACCATCAATTGTAGCTTTACTATAAACAATAGCAGATGCACTTTGTACGGCAGCATCAAGACCAGCTATTGCAGACTCTTTTGCATCATCTTGTAAGTTAATAAATTTAGGCACCGCTGTTGCGGCTAAGATACCTAAAACAATAATTACGATCACTAATTCGATCAGTGTAAAACCATTTTGTTTTTTCATATAGTAATCCTTTATATTTCCATATTAAAAATAAGACTTTCATATGGTTTAAGCGTCAACTCATAAAGCAGCTTAAACCAATGATAAATAATAACTTTGAAGTTATAAGTCTCACATAACTGATGGAGGAACACCACTTTACATATAAAAAAAGCTTACCGAGGCAAGCTTTTTTATACAACGAATATATTAAACGCTCATCATTACCAAGCTTGAACAACACAAGCATTAGTCTTAACTTTACCTTTTTCTAGCTTATATGTATTCGAAGCCGTTGCTTCTGTATAAAGTAGACAAAGATCTTCATCAGCATATTCAGTTGCTGATACAAATGAGATATTTGAGCCGATAGAAGGAGTTGCATCTACAAATTTAGCGACAAAACCAGAAAGTTCAACAGCTTTATCAATACCGCCTACAGCAGCAGTAGGAAAACCATAAGTAATTTTAATATCGTCAACTACAGGTTTTTTGATTACAGATGTCTCGTCAACTTTTTCACTACCATCAATTGCAGACTTAGAGTAAACAATGTTAGCAGCGCTATGTACAGCAGCTTCAACACCATTCATTGCAGAAATTTTTGCATCATCTTGTAGATTAATGAACTTAGGCACAGCTGTCGCAGCTAGGATACCAAGTACGATAATTACGATCACTAATTCAATGAGTGTAAAACCATTTTGTTTTTTCATTATTCAATCCTGCTATTTATTAAATATAAAAAAGGGCTTATCGAAATAAGCCCTTTTAAGATCAACTAGGAATTAGCCACAAGTAGGAGCTGCAGCACTCGAACTAGAATCGCCATAGAACAACTGATAGTCATTACCAGCACCAGTCGCTTCTATATATGTCAATTGACAAAAGTCATTAGTATTTGAACCAGCATTATCTAAAGTAAATGTTGCAGTTGTACCTGCTGAAGAAGCAGTAAAGCCACTTAACTCAACCGCAGCAATAATACCTTCAGCCGTAGGGTAACCAGCTTTTGTAGCAACTGTACCTTTAGCTGGTTCAGCAGGACCGCTAGTTTTTTCAATACCATCAATCGCTGATTTAGAATAAGAAATATTAGCAGCACTATGAATTGCAGCTTCAGCACCTTTAAGAGCAGATTCTTTAGCATCATCTTGTAGATTGATGAACTTAGGCACAGCTGTCGCAGCTAAGATACCAAGTACAATAATTACGATCACTAATTCGATTAGTGTAAAACCATTTTGTTTTTTCATTTTTAAAACTCCAAATCACTTTGTTTATAAATTACATAGACATACAAAGATAAAGACATCCACATAATTTACATTAATGTACGTACCTGTATCTTTTTCGATACTATGCCAAAAAAATAATATTTTCACTAGTTTTTTTTTATTAATGTGGCTAAATCACAATATATCTACTAAGCATAATAGTATTTAATATAAGTAAAAAAACCATAAAAACAACACAGCGAAAATATAACTAAATAGGTATCAAGAACTACCCTTGAACAACACCCATCATATCCCACATCGGTACAAAGATACCGAGTGCTAGAATTAGTACCATCACAGCAACGATGCCGATTAATATAGGTTCAATCTTAGCCGTTAGCGATTGCAGTTCATAATCAACTTCACGTTCATAGAACTGTGCCGCTTCTAATAACAAATCATCCACTTGACCCGTTTCATCACCCACAGAGATCATCTGTAAAATAAGTGGTGTAAACATACCGCTTTCACTGGCTGTGATAGTGAGACTCTTACCTTCTTCAATACCCGAGCGCATCGCAAGTATTCGTACTTCCATCCACGCATTATCAACCGTCGATGCCACTAACGATAAACAGTTATTCAGCGGGACACCGCCTTTTAGCATCAGCGAGAAGCTACGTGCAAAACGCGATAGTAAGGTTTTTTCAATAACAGGGCCGACAATGGGGATTCGGATATAAAATAGTCCCCACTTCAACTTCCCTTTATCTGTTTTAATGTAATATTTAAAACCAAAAATACTGACTATCACGCCAACGATGATCAAATGCCAATAGTTAACAAAGAAAGCTGATGAAGCTAATAATGCTCGTGTCGCCCAAGGCAGTTCTACACCAAACTTATTAAACATATTTGCGAATGTCGGTATCACAAAAATATTTAAGATCACTAGCGCAGCTGAAATAGAGATTAATACAAAAATAGGATAACGAATCGCACTACTAATACGGCGTCTTGTATCCATTTCTAATTCAAGGTAATTTGAGATTTGTAAAAATGATTCATCTAAACGACCGGTATTTTCACCGACACGCACAATGGACACAAAAATAGACGCAAACATTTCCGGATGTGCGTTCATCGCTGCAGACAAGGTCGTACCATTATTTAATCGGCTAACCACATCATTGAGCACATTTTTCAATTTAACGTGAGAACTCGATTCTGATAAACCTTTAATCGCGCGAATCATTGGAATACCAGCACGTGTTAACGAATACATTTGACGCGCAAAGATAACTAACTCTGCAAGCGGGACTTTACGCGTAAACAGTTGGCTAAAATCAATATCACGATTGCCTTTAGACTCACTAATCGACGTAGGGGTGATCCCTTTACGCATTAATGATTCGACAAGTACATCTTGGTTTTGCGCCTCTTGTTGTCCAGAAACAGCATTACCTTGGATATCACGGCCTTTATACGTAAAACTTGGCATTTTCTAACCCTAATAATTCCATTTATAAACCGCTTTTATCCAGCGCTCTAACCACTTCAGCTAAACGTAAAATCTTTTTAATATCACCGCTATCAACTTGATCGAGCTCTCGAATGCCCGATGCGATATTTGCACCTATGGTATCCGAAGGTAATACTTCAGTCTCGATCATATCTTCTGAATTGTATTCCACTTTTGTTTCTGGGTTATCCATATTCTGCTCATCAAGCGTGAGTTCATCGGCCAGTTTAAATACCTCTTCAATAGAGGTTAAACCTTGCTTAGCAAAGTCCAATGCCGATAATACTAATGGGCGATAATATTTTGTTTTACGTGCTTCAACAGCAAACTCATCAGGCGCTTCACGTCGTAACGCATCACACATCGCATCGTTAAGTTCTAATAATTCGAATACACCAATACGACCACGGTAGCCGGTATAGTTACAACTTTGGCAGCCAACACTACGATGAAAGCTAGCTGTGCCAAGTGGTTCTTTTGCAATTCGCTCGACGCAATACTGCTCACTGCGAACCAGTTCGTGTGTACTTTTACATTGATTACATAGCTTACGCACTAAACGCTGAGCAACAACGGCACGCAATGCAGCACCAATTAAGTAACCAGGTGCGCCCATATCCATTAAACGTAATGCACATGTGATCGCATCATTCGTATGCAGTGTCGATAACACCATATGACCCGTTAATGCGCCACGTAAACCAATCTCTGCCGTTTCTTTATCACGCATTTCACCCACTAATAAAATATCAGGATCTTGACGTAAACAAGTACGTAAAATATGGGCAAAGTCTAAGCCGATTTTCGGGTTAACTTGAACTTGGCTTATTCGTGGTAAACGGTATTCCACCGGATCTTCAACGGTGATGATTTTTTTACCCGGTTCATTTAGCTCACTTAATGCAGCATATAATGTGGTTGTTTTACCACTACCGGTTGGCCCTGTCACCAGCACCATACCGTGAGGTCGACGAATCAGCCCACGTAAACGTTTAATTAAATCGGAGGGCATCCCTGTACTTTCTAACTGGAAAATACCGGCATCCTGATTCAGTAAACGCATAACAACAGATTCACCATACTGCACTGGCATCGTTGACATACGCACATCAATAGATTGATTTCGTACACTTAAGTTAAAACGACCATCTTGCGGTAAACGTTTTTCTGAAATATCTAAACCAGCCATTAGCTTTAGACGTAATACCAGCGCGGGTACGATCGCGACTTCATTCAGGATGTTTTCCTGTAAAATACCATCCACACGTAAACGAATACGCAGTGCTTTTTCATCTGGCTCGATATGAATATCAGATGCGCCAACTTGTACCGCATCTTCAAATACGGAATTAAGGAACTTAACAACCGTAGCTTCATTCGATGCATCATCAACATCACGGAAAATATCAAATTCTTGCGTTGGTTTATGCTCATGTTCAAGCTGACCAGCAAATGTTTCAATATCTTTGGTACGACGATACAAGCGGTCGTAAGCGGGTAATAATTGGCTTTCTCGTACGATTGCAAAGTCTAAATGATACAGCGACAATAAATTTGATATCGCTTCAACCGCATTTAAATCTGCAGGATCACTTAATGCCACGGTTAAATTATTATCTTCGGATTTAACCACTAAAGCGCGGTGACGTCGTGCATGCACTTCCGGTAATTTAAGGACTGTTTTCTGTGCAATATTTAATGCTGAAATATCTAAAAATGGAATATTTAGCTGACGAGATAAAAAGTTAAGCAATTGCTCTTCGGTAATAAACCCAAGGTGGATCAGTGTTGAACCTAGCTTTCGCCCACTGCTACGTTGTTCTTTAAGGGCTAAACCAAGCTGAGCGTCGGTGATAATATCTTCACCAACAAGCAAATCACCCAATCGTTGTTTTAATTTCAACTGTGCCATTACTGTTTCTCCAACTGAGCAATACGTGTATTAATATAATTACGTGAAGACGCAGACAACTGCCCCATTTCTTGAGCAGTATGGTAAGCCGACAATGCCAGTTTTACTTGCTTCGCTTTATCTGCGGTAATGCCCAGTCCTAACCACCATTTAGCGCGATTAGGTTCATACTCCGTCAGTTTTTTATAAGTAATCAGTGCCGTATCTAAATCATTCAGATTCTGTGCAAGTCCAGCTAGGATAGCGTAATAATCAAGATTATCTTCAATCTCAGGCTGATGCGGCTTTAAATAATAATAAGCTTGCGGTTTATTTTTCTTTTGCAGATAAATACGGGCAAGCATCAAACGGAAATTTGAATAACTTGGCGAGAGACTTAAGCCCTCTTGTAATACGTTAACCGCAGATTGGGTTCTTTGCTCACCATATAATAATGCTGCCAGTTTTTCACGTGAGAGATTATGCTTTCGATCTAATTTAAGTACTTTATGGAACAGTTTTTTTGCACGTTCTTTATCACCAGCGAGTAATGCTGATTCCGCTTGTTTTGCATATAATTTAGCTTGCTCGACAGGCGTACGCGTCACCGCTTTAATTGACACTGTATTTTCTTCGGCTGTGAGCACATTCGTTGTATCCATCGAGCGCGTAGGTTCGATAACTTGAGGCTTTGACTCGATAGGGTCTGGCACAACCGTGTTATTCACTCGCGTAACTGGTGCCGCGAGTACAGGCTTGCTCTCAACAACCTGAGCTGTCACCACTCTAGCGGGTTCAACTTTCGCAACAGGCTTAATAGCAGGGGTAGCCACAGCAGCAGCTACGTGTGTAGATTGCTTTTCAGCAGACGCCACTAACACCGGTTTATCTATTAAATCGTTTGTTATACTGACGTCATCTACTTTATTCGTATTATCAGTAACAACAGGTAGCGCGGCAGTATTAATCATTGGTTCCGCTAATACCGTTTGTTTTTCTGCTACCGTTTTTTTCTGTAAAGCCGCTTGCGTCTGTGCAGCAGTTTGCTTTTGTACAAACAGATAAGCGCCAAGTAAACCAACGACGACAATTGCAATGACTAAACATATCATGGCTGTATTATTACGCGGTGTTGCAACGACGACAGCACCTTGTTTCGATTGTACCTGTTGCTGCTGAGCGCCTTTATCTAGGCCTTGTAACATTTGATTAATAACACTCACAGCATTGACTCCCCAAACCACCAAATCACTAATATCATTTCAAGCACCAGCACACTCACCAAGATAGGCAAACGCAAATTACGCGGTTGAATCGCACTATCAGTATCTTTAATGGCGAGTTTAACCAATTTAGTGGTGATATTTCGATTGTTTAATCCATAACTTAGCATCAAGCATTTATGGGCCAATATATTGATTAAACGCGGTATACCACCACTTGCTTGATGTAATACACGCAATGCGCGAGGTTCAAATAAAGGTGCACCACGATAACCTGATACAGCAAGGCGATGCTCAACATAACTTGCCGTTTCATTAACCAATAATGGACGAAGTTGGTATGAAAAAGTGATACGTTGACGTAATTGACGTAAGTTATCTTGTTTTAAGCGCACATCTAATTCAGGCTGACCGAATAGCACCACTTGCATTAATTTCTTACTTTCAGTTTCTAAGTTACTGATTAGACGCAAAGCTTCTAAGGTTTCATGCGGTAGCATTTGCGCTTCATCAATCAATAGCACCACTTGTTTTTCTTGGGCCGATAGCGCGATTAGTTGATGGTTAAGCGCTTCAGTTAATTGGTGTTGATCTAAACTTGCATCTATACCAAGTTCGCTAGCAATTGCCGCACGCATTTCACTCGGTGTTAAATAAGGATTAGGCAAATATGCAATCACATAGTTATCACCCAACTCATTCAATAACTTGCGACAGATAAGTGTTTTACCTGTGCCAACTTCACCCGTTACCTTAATGAATCCTTCACCACTAGCAAGCGCAGTTGTCAGCACTTGTAGTGCCTCAAAATGCGGTACTAACGGATGATAAAACTGCGTATTTGGAGTCAGACCAAACGGTACCTCAGTCAAGCCAAAATGAGACTTATACATTAGCCTTTCTCATTTTTTTGTTTTGTTGGATACCATTGTTCAAGTAATTCCGCAGAGCGTTCCAACTCTAAGCGCCACGTATTTTGATCAACAACCACTGGTTTGATTAAGATAATGAGTTCTGTTTTCTGCGCTGATTGCGAGCGGTTTGTAAAGAACTCACCTAACCAAGGAATATCTCCTAAGAAAGGCACTTTTGATACGAGATCTTTATTTGCAGTCTTCATCAAGCCACCAATCACGATAATTTCACCGCTTTTGGCTTTTACAACTGTATCTGTTTCACGCACATCGCTTTTTGCTAATGGTAGCTCAGTACCTGCTACGGTTTTACTTGAATCCGTTACATCAATAATAGAAGGATGAACATGTAATAACACCCCGCCTTCGCTATCAATTTGTGGTGTCACATCCAATGCAATGCCTGAGAAAAAGGGTGTTATCTCAATATCTTGCTCAACTTGCTTTGTTTCTGTTGATGTCGTTGTTGAATAGCCAGTAACAAAATACTCATCTCGGCCTACTTTTATCACTGCTTTTTGATTATTTAACGCTGTTACACGAGGACTTGATAATACGTTTACATCCCCTTGCGTTTTTAACAAATTGATTGCGGCACTAAAATCATTACCCGCTAAGGTCAATACACCTCCGCCAGAAGCAATATCCGTGATATCTGTAACATCAAATTTAAACGATGATTTAGTCGCTACATCGCCATTATTTACATTCCAATCAATACCTTGCTCATAACCATCATTTAATGTGACTTCCATTATCTTAACTTCAAGTAATACTTGGCGTTGTAATTGAGCTTCAGATTTTGCTAAAAAGTCTTTGATCTTACGAATATCTTTTGGATAACCGTGCACTGTTACTAGGCCTGCTTGAGGACTAATAATAACTTGCGTATTACGCTTATTCGCAGTTAAAGCCAACAAGGTATTTTCTAATTCAGTCCAGTAATCTGTTTCTGTTTTTGTTGAGATCTCAGTACCAACACTGCTCGATGATGATGACGATGAGTTGTCATCATCAGAAGAACTATCATCCGAAGAACTGCTGCTGTCAGATGAGTTACTATCTGTTAGATAACCAGAACTAATCGAACTGTTTGATGAACCACTACGTTTCATCAACAAATAGTTCATTGGAATAATCTCGGTACGAATACCAGCACCATTTACACGGTACGTATTACCTTGACGCTGAATATCATAGCCATACATATCGGCGACTTCATCCATCGTCTCTTCGATCGTGACATCATTTAATACAACAGTAACACGTCCAGACACATCAGGGCTGACAGTCAGGTTGTACTTAGTTCCCTTTAAAAGCGAACCAAAAAACTGTCTCGCTGAAACTGATTTAGCGGCAATATCCATACGAGGTTCAATCACAGGACGGTTAAGATGATCACCGCCTTCCAACCCTGGTAATAACTCGGCATTGACGTCATCAGGCACTGTCCATTCCTGCGCAGCACTGTCAGCACGATCAAGCTCAGATTGAATTGATTCTTTAATAACAACAGGCTCGAGTGAACTACGCGTTGTTTCACAACCCGTTAAAAATACACCAGCAATAATAGCAAGATACAACTTGTTCATAATTAATTTTGAGCCTTAATGTTTAATTTTACTGCCAAATAATGACAATCTAAATTCTTTATTTTTACGTACGAAATAGACAAAATCGTCGGTAATACGGCGCACCTGAAAACCTGAAACCCAACTTCCCGCTTGTACTTCTTTATCATTCATAATCGCAATATGTGTATTATTTCGGACAAAGATCGCCTGTAAACTTGGTACTCTCACTTTTGCCTTCGCTTGAGCTCGAATAACAGGTTCCACAGCTCCCCAAGGGCCAGTTGGATCATCAAGAACATTACCATTAATCACACCTTGTCCAGCGTAAGTAACATTCGTAAGTATCAATAACAGCATTGGTAGTAATAATTTAACCACGAATAAATTCCTTATTAATACTCAAGGTATAAATTTCCATCACCACTTGTGCAGTTGGGTAATCTTGCATTTGATAGTCAAAAACGTCCCAATAGAATTTTTTTGGTAATTGCTCAATCGTATTTAAATAAGCTTGAATATTAAAAAATGATCCTGTCATCGTAATACGTAAACCGTGACGATAAAGCAATACTTCAGAATCCGATGTCACCGTGACGGCAGCTTCAGGTTTAGCAAGCGCAGCATCTATATTTTTTGATATTTCATCACTCTTAATAATATTATTCGCATTAAGATCTTGGCCATTCGCACTCGCAAATTTAGGTTTATTCTCAACCGTACTTTCGACCTTATTCTCGACCTCATCGCTTGCACTGTTATTACCAGTAATCGTTGTCACAGGTAATGATTCAATCGCGATCAATTTCACACGTTTAGCACGGCTTAATACATCGCCCAGTACTAATGCCATTTGATTTGAATTAATTAAATCCGCAGTTAAATCGGTTAATTTACCATTTGCTTTGTTGAGTTCAGCTTCTGTTCGTGCGATTCGTAACTTAACGACTTTATTCGGATCACTAGCAAGCGCTTGCAGTAGTTCAGCTTTATCAAATTCATATTGTCGCTGCTGCTGTGTTAATGATGACAACTTCGACGTTGATTTTTGATTCTGTATATAAATAGGTTCCAGCCATAAACTATAGATAAGATAAACAATCGCAATAAACAGCGAGCCAACCAATAATGAACGTTCACGCATTGATAATAAGCTGAACTTAGCTTTCATTGTCTGCCAATGTTGTTGCATTATTCAGTTACCTCAGCGACGACCTGATTCGTTAACGTAAACGCAATCACATCATCGCTGTTCCGATTAATATTTAATAAATTAAACTCTCGCCCCTGTAATGATTTACCCTGAGAGAATTTACGGATCCAACGTGGAATAGCTTCATGTGTTCTCGCGATCCCTGTTAGTGTCATTTTGTCACCCGATAAACGAATTTGATTTAAGCGAATATCTCTATCACGTTGCGAAGCCAAGTCCGACATTAAAATAGCAAAACCACTTGATTGCACTAATGCTAAATCTGATAACTGAACAAGTAATTCATCACGATACTGTAAGCGTGTTTGTAATAAGTCTAACTGCTGCGTTAATGCCGGGTTCTGAATATGTAGCGAGACTTGATTCGACAAATCAGCCACTTCGGCTTCTTGTTCAATTAATTGGTTTTTTGCTATTTTAATTTGCTTTTCCAGCAAGGCTTTATCAGTTTCCGCCATATAAGCAAGGATCAGCATTAACACTAACGTGACAGCAATCATCACAGCAGATTGTGTTAATGTTAAATATTCTTTTTTGGGCCTAAATGCCTGTGTATATAAATTTACGCGATTTTTCATGACGATTTTTCCAACGCTCCACCAATTGCCGGTAAAAAGCCAGTATCAACATTATCACCAATGTACGCATGCTTTAATGGCGTAACAGGTATCGTAAAGTTAATTTGTAAGCGTGAAATTAACGGTTCTAGAATCATACTCGGTAGTGCCAAGTTTATTTCTTTAACTTCAGGTAGTTTTAATTGGCTAACAACAAAGTCCGCTGAACGCTGAATCTCTAAACTAAAGTTATCTAACAAAGATGTATCAAGCTGACTTTCTTGTAGATCACGTAATCGTGAAAAACCACGTAGACGACGTGAAAAATAGAGCTGATTATCATAAATAATAGTCAGACTTACTTCTTGATAATCCTGCTGGGCAATTAACATTTGCGTGCTTTTTCGAGCTGTATCTGCGCTCGTGTTAAAAAGGTTTGCAGTTGCCAACTCTTCAATACCGATAGTCACGAGTTCAAGCTTCGACTGCTTTATCGCGGTAATAATTAATTCAACTAAGCTCTTAGAGCTGTAAACCAAGTTAATTTTGTTTTGATTAGGTACCGAAAAATAATCAAATACAACGCTATCAATTGCTTCACTAATAAACTCTTTGGCAATAAAAGGCAGTGTACTGGCAATTTCGTCATCAGGCACACTTGGCTTATCAATTTGTAATAATTGGTACAATTGATTCGACAATACGACATGGCAAGCTGACGATTGTAATTTATGCTTAACAATCATTGCACTCAGCGTTTTAACCAACTCTGAAATATCATTGAAGGCAGTTGAGTCCAGTACTGAGATCGCATCATTGCTCGCCGACAAGGCGCAAATATCAACACGCTGTTTAGCAATAAAAACACCCAGTTTTGCTTGTGTATTACTATTTTTTAACCAGGGTATACGCATAAAAAGCTGTCGCACCTAAATGAATGAATAAATGAATGAAAATAAGCCAATAACCATCATACTTTAATCGACTTAAAGTAGTAAGCAAAGTGTGAGGTTAGCATTATATTATCACCTTTAAATAGCGTAATCATCACAGAAAAGTAACATTAAGACTCAGCCAATGTACTGAGTTGATTACAAAAATATCCCTGCGCGCCATAAACACCCAGTTTATTAAGTGCGTCCCACTCTCCTTTCGACTCAACACCCACTGCAATAACTCTAGTGGCTAAGTTAACGGTACCACCCAGAATACTCCGAATTGCTAACTGGTTAATTTGTCGCTTATGCAGATCACGCACTAAACTAGGATGGATCTTGATAACATCCACATCTAATTTTTTAATATACGATGAGTTCACGACATCTTTACCCACCATGTCTACATCGAGGCAACAACCCAAGGCTTTCAGTTTTTTGGCTGGCTCTAATAACATCTCTAAATTATAATTAATTTGGTATTCATGGATCTCAAAATGCAGCATCGCACGTGATTTAACAGGCAGACGAATAATATCTAAATATACTTCACGCATAAAATGCTTATCTAAATAACTCTCGATATCTAAATTAATGCCGCAAGAAATGGGAGCGTTTTTCTCTAAATTAGAAATTGCACGTTCAACGGTTAAACGATCAATACGCTTCAATACACCACATTTTTCAGCCATCGGTAGAAACACGCCAGCATGTATCCACTCTTTATTTTCATCTTGTAGCCTTGGGTATATTTCATGACCCAGTACCTGCTTATCTTTCATGCTTAAAATTAATTGCTCTTCATAATGAAACGCATTATTTTTAAAAGTGCGATCAAACAGTCCACGCCACCTTACCGTGCCTTTTGCATAAACAGGTGTCTGCTCTTCTTGCTCATACAAGAACCAGCCAGAAGAACCCTGTAATACCGCAATCTTCAATGCTTGATCGACACTTTCTAACACCTCTTCTGCTGATTCACCATAGTTATAAATAGCAACACCGGTATAGAACAATTCATCACAATCAACAGGTGTTGATAAGCTCACACGGGTAAGTAACTTGTACAATTGCTTCATCACAATTTCAGATTCAGGCCCTGTGATACGTGGTAATAAAATAACAAACTGATCGCCACGATAACGAGCTAATACAGATCCCGTAAAGCGGTCAACAAACTTACTTAATAGTTCGCTCACCGATTTAACCATCTCATCAACACTTGCGACACCATGGTTATAATTGAGTTGAGATAATTCATAGAGCTCAATTTTGATCGCAGTACCTGCAATAACGCCAGGATCTGAAAGCATGTCTTCTAATTGATTTAAAAAGAAGTCTCGATTACCAATCCCTGTCGAAGGATCAACAAAAGCATTTGTACGCATATAAGAATCAAAACGACTACGTTCTTGTTTTGTATCTTCAAGATCGGCTATTAACTTATCAAATGCTCGACTTGTTGCTTTAGGCCATTCAAATTCAGAACCCACGGCAACTTTAATATGATCACCATTGAGTATTTGATAACTTCGACTAGAGAGTAATTCCGCGCCATACATCCCCTTTTTAAGAAAGTGAATGGCAATAACTAATCCGAATATGGCAATGAGTAAACCAATACTCACACCACTAAATAATTCTGGCGGGTAATCCATCGCATAATAAGGAGAAAGCATAATCACTTTCGCTTTGAAGTCGCTATTTGCTTTTAAATCGAAATGATATTCTTTTAAAAAAGAGGTGACTTTGTCTGTATCAGGCGTACGAGCATCAAAGTCATAGCTGACAATACCGTCTTTTTCGACAGTAAGTTGTAATACTGAATGTGCACGTAATAGCTCTGGTAACCAAAACGCAAAGCGAGGCTCGCTGTCTTCCATCGCCAGCTGTTCGTCCATCACATCAATCAATCGAGAAATATTTTGCTTTTGAGTTTCAATGGCAAGACCGCGTAAGCTGACACCGCCTCCCAGCAATACCACGCCAACTGATGACAGCACACAAAACACAATAAAACCAATCAGTTTGTTGGTAAATTTCATATATTCCTATACATCCCTATATCAGAAATTCATGATGAAAACACAAATTATGGTAACGACAAAATAATGTCGATATAGTTAATTATTCTACTGCATTCTGTTAGCAATAACATATAAAAAACTAATATCATGGGGTATGAACACAATAAAAAACACCAAAGCGGACGTTAGGCATAATTAATTATCGATAATTACCCCACAGTAAATACAAAAAAGCCCCGAAAAATCGGGGCTTTATGCATTCTATTTTAAGTGTTTATTCTTACACTTCTATAAAATAGGGGATCTAGAACGGGATATCATCATCAAAATCTGCAGAAGGTTCGTTGAAACCTTGTTGCGGAGCTTGTTGTTGAGGTGCTGGAGCAGGAGTTTGCTGTTGTGGAGCATAACTTTGTTGCTGAGGCGCCTGTTGTTGCTGTGGTTGTTGGTTATAACCACCTTGTTGTTGCTGTGGTGCTGCTGGCTGTTGTGGTTGACCCCAACCTGCATTTTGGTTTTGTTGTTGGTTATTATTGTTATAACCACCACCTTGCTGCTGTTGACCACCTTGACGAGAACCGATCATTTGCATCACACCGTTAAAGCCTTGTACTACAACTTCAGTGGTGAAACGGTCTTGACCATTTTGATCTTGCCATTTACGCGTTTGTAATGCGCCTTCAATATATACCTGTGAACCTTTACGTAAGTATTCACCAGCAATTTCAGCTAGTTTACCGAATACAGCAACACGGTGCCATTCAGTTTTCTCACGCTGTTCGCCAGTTTGCTTATCACGCCATGACTCACTTGTCGCAATTGTTAGATTGGCAACCGCGCCACCATTTGGAAATGAGCGGATTTCAGGATCATTACCTAAATTACCAAGAATAATTACTTTATTTACGCCACGACTGGCCATGCTAGCTCCTGTGCTGTTCACGAACCAGGTTCAAAGCCTGGTCTATTTCAAAATCTTTGGTCGCTTTTAAATAAGCAACCTGCTCTTCTAATACTACTACAGCTTCATTAATACCGGAAATTGATATTAGCTTTTCGGCGATTAATTCAGCTTCTCTTTGGTTTGCAATAGTCACAGATATGGTATGTGCTTTAACTTGGCCTACATTTTCTAAGCCTAAAGAAATAACAAACCATACGATCATCACCGCTGAGATAACAAAGAATAATCCTTGCGAGCCCAACTGAGAATACAAACTACCAGCAATGATACCACCACAAAATGCACCCGCAAATTGTGATGTTGAATAGATGCCCATCGCAGACCCTTTCGCACCAGCAGGTGCAGACATAGAGATCATAGCGGGTAAAGAGGCTTCTAAAAAGTTAAATGCTGTAAAATACAATACGATAGAAAGTGCAAATAACCATAAATTGCCATTTGCAAACCCCATCACACAAAGTGCAATACCCATTAATACAATCGCAAATAAGAAAAATTGTTTATTCATTTTCTTTTTAGCGGCAATAATCAGCATTGGCACCATTAACACAAACGATAACAATAACGCGGGGAAATATATCCACCAGTGGTGCTCACCAACCAGTCCTGCATTTTCAAGTTCAAATGGCAATGATACAAAAACAGCTGTTAATGTTAAGTGCAGTAAAAAAATACCCACATCCAAGCGTAATAATTGCGGGTCACGCAACATCGCTTTTAATTTACGTTTATTTGTACTCGCATCACCAGCGGGGGCTTTAGTTGTCGAATTAGGCACAATAAAATGTACAACCGCCATGCCTAATATCGCCAAGCCAGCTGTCACAAAGAAGATCCCTTTCAGACCAATCCATTGTGCTAATACAGGTCCAGCTACCAATGAGAATGCGAAAGAAAGTCCAATACACATACCAATAACGGCCATCACTTTTGGTCGCTGTTGCTCACGTGTAATATCAGCCGCTAAAGCAAGGATCGCACTGGCTACCGCACCGGTACCTTGTAATACACGCCCTACGGCAACGCCATAAACAGAATCTGCAACACCAGCAACAATACTGCCTAAACAAAACAAACCTAAACCTGCAATAATTACCGGTTTACGACCAATTCGATCGGATAACTGTCCCATTGGTATTTGCAATATCGCTTGAGTTAACCCATAAGCACCAATAACAATACCGACCCAAAGCGGTGAATAACCAATTAAATCACGTCCGTAAATAGCAAAAACTGGCATGATCATAAATAGGCCAAGCATTCTTAAACCAAATACTAACGCTAGCGACATCGCTGTTTTTTGCTCTAATTTAGATAAAGCTACATTATCCATAATTAATCCATCAACCTCTTATTATTTACGCCGCCATATTAACACGTCATCTCAGCTGACAATAAAAATTATTTAAAAGAAACAAAATAACGCTCGCCATGCTTTAGCATTAACAAAAAACAAAAATAACCGCAAAATGCCGTACTAACAAAATAACCTGAAATAAAACGCCATGATTTATCGTTAATACAATGAAAACAAAATAAAATACAAGATTAAACCATAAAAATAGCTAAAGAATGAAAGTATGAGTTGGGATAAAACTAAATGCGAACTTGACTCATTTATAGCACCTAGATATGTTAAGTACTTGTTAACGACTTAATGATGTATCATTCTCAGTAAGATTAGCTCGCGACTTTGACTATCAGTTAATACTTTAGTATCAAGATCTATCGAACTTAGGTATTACAATTAACACTTTAATTAAGTCATTAGCTAAGTTTAACCGTTTTATAATGCTAACCAGCATAGATATGGATATCGCCACACACACTAAAGGATTTAGTCACATGTCGGATTACCCAAATGTAGTATTACTGTCTCAACCTAGTCTTCAAGTTGCCACGCTCGTTTCTTGCTTAAGAGCAAAACTTGATATACCAGTACAACAATTACGTGAAGTTGCCGAAGTTGAACGTATCTCAATTGATGATAATTTATTATTACTTGTTGATACTGATAACCTAAGTGCCACATCGCAAGAACAATTGAAAAATAAGTTAAAACAGTACCATGGCATGTTTCGATTAGCATTAATTAACCTAAGTGATGATACTACAATGGAAAATATCTCCACTTGGCCATCAATATTCGGTGTCTTCAATAAACGAGATGAACTCGATGTCGTATGTAAAGGTATTGAGAAAATTACTGAAGGTGAGTTCTGGATGCCAAGGCGCACGCTTAGCTCATTAATTTCAATTTACCGTTCAACTAAAGCTGTTGATTTGGATAGAAAACCAGAATTAACGACCCGAGAACAAGAAATTTTACGTCAATTAATGACTGGTTCATCAAATCTAGAAATTGCAGATGTACTCTATGTCAGTGAGCATACGATCAAATCACACCTGTATAATGTCTTTAAAAAAATCAAAGTCAAAAACCGTTTACAAGCAGTATCATGGGCAAAAGAAAATCTGATTTAACCAAGAATCAAGCTCGATAATAAAATCTCTTAGACTAAGATTTATAAAAAACCATATCTAATATGGTTTTTTTATACTTAAAACTAGATAATTAACTAAAACCTCCCGCCTGCAATGTTTCAATTATGTTACAACTATGATACTTCTAATACTTAATAATGAGAACGTATGGATACGTGATTTTATCGCTCACCATTCAAAGGATCTGAAGTGGAGCAAAAATACGAGACACATAATGGGTTCCAGCAAGGAGGCCAAGATGAAATTGACCTGACGCATCTATTTAATATAATTAGACGCTCGTTCTTACGCATCTGTGTACTCACTACGCTCATCGCCATTATTGCAGCAATATTTATTACTGACCTTCCTCCAATTTATAAAGCCAGCACCGTATTGCAATTACAAGTCCAACAAACGAAGCCAATTGCGATTCAAGGTGTATTACAAAACGACGTCAATAATAAAGATTACTTCCAAACACAAATCGAGATCCTGCGTTCTGATTTAATAACAGAAAAAGTAATTACTAAACTCAACTTATCTCAACATCCTTATTACACACAGCGCAAAATAAACAGCCAATTAAATCGTGTCATCAATGATATAATTAGTGTCATTTCACCTGCCAAGCTTACTGAATCCGCAGTAATCAACCCACAAGTTTTAATTGGGCAAATTAAAGCAGCAGTTAATGTATCTCTAATCAAAAACACCCAATTACTGACAATTAGCTACGAGCATAACTCCCCCGTATTAGCGGCATTAATCGCAAATACGTATGCAGACGTATATATTCAACATAATCGTGATTTTCGAATACAACAAACAGTTAACGCGTCACTTTGGTTAAAGGAAGGCGTCCAAGCCCTCAAAGACAACCTGAACTTAGCAGAGCGTAATCTCACCACTTTTCTTCAGCAGGAAAACTTAATTGATGACAGCGGTGTTGATAACTTTACTGCGAAAGAATTACAGAACCTAACAGCCAAATTAAACAATATAAGAAGTGAATTAATTAGTGCACAAACCCTCTATAAACAAATCAGTGAGGCGCAGAACTTAGACTTACTGACATCTACATCTATCAAAGCATTCTCAAATCAATCTGTACTCATTAAACTGAGACATGATTACACCCAAGCAAAAAATAATAAGGAAGAACTATCTAAGCGTTACGGTCCATATCACGATAAAATGATCCAAGCGAATACCCAACTCAGTGTGGCCAAAGATAATGCACAAAACGCACTGCAACAAGTCGCACTCGGGTTTAAAAAAAATATAACCTTACTTGAGCAAAACGAAGCCGCCATCATTGCCGCATTAGAAGTTAAAAAAACCGAACACCGAACTCAAATAAAACAGAAAGCACGTTATAAAGAACTGAACCGTGAATTAGCCTCAAGCAACGAATTATATAATATGTTTTTAATGCGTTTAAAAGAGACTAACCTTACCAACGATCTTAATTTATCAACGGCGACTATTACTGATAAAGCCAAAATTCCGCTCTCTCCTTTTAAGCCCAAGCGAGCATTAATTTTAGTCTTAGTTATCTTATTAACCCTTATGCTTTTAGTCGCACATGCACTTATTCATGCCGTATTTTTTGTCAATCAAGACAACGTAACCAACCTACAAGCACCATTACTCGGATCCCTACCAGATTTCAAAGCGATTAATAAAAAGTTTAAACAACAATCTCCACAACAATTATTCCTGACTAATAAAATGATTTTTGAAGCCGTACAAAGCCTACGAACATCGATACAATTATCAGCTAAGACCAAAAAACAACAAGTCATTATGGTCACTTCAAACAGCGTGGGTGAAGGTAAAAGCACATCCGCGATTTACCTCGCAATGGCGTTAGCACAAACTCACAAGACCATTATTGTAGAAGCAGATATGAGAAAGCCGTCAGTAAGAAGAAAGATGGGTATTCCAGATAGGCAACGTGGGTTAGTCGACATATTGACGAAAAGTGGCAACTTAAACAGCTATATTTGGCATGATCAACAAACCAACCTATCCATAATATCTGCCGGTGAATTAACGGATAGTCCATCCAATTTGCTTAGCTCAACGCGTTTTACAAGCTGTTTAAAAATATTAAGATCTCAATATGAATATATCGTGATTGATACACCACCAAGTCAAATAGTCAGTGACGCATTAATAGTAGGTCAACAATCTGATTTTAATATCTTAATTACCCGTACAAACAACTCAAAGATTGGAGAACTAAACAGTACTATCGAATTACTTAAAAAACATAATATCAGTACGGATGGCATTATATTAAACCAAGAATCATTAAAAAATGATAAACGTTATCAGTACCAATATCAGTATCAAAAAGAGGCTGCGCAGGCGTCATAGCCTTGCAGCACACTTATGACCGCGATTCAATATACACTCACCGCTATCTATTTAACGCCATTCGCTTTATTTGCAAGTAGCACTTCAGATAAAACACCAAGTATAGGCTTAGATGCGATCTCTGAACTTGGCTTTAAAGCCATTCCAAATATCATGATCAATTATAAGCACGATGATAATATTACCAATACAAAAGCCAATCACCAAGCTTCTCATTTCACAGAAATAATCCCCTCATTGCGTATTGAAGGACAAAAATATAACAACCTGTTTTCGTTCGCTTACCAAGCTAGGCAGAGTCTTTATGGTGATAATACGGATCTTAATTATACCGACCACCAGTTTCATGCAAGACTTTCTAGAGATATGAATAAGCGTCATCGACTTGCCTTTTCGTATCAGTTTGATATTGGTCATGATCCGGCAAATACGGGTATATCAGAGGGCAATGAACAAATAACAACCCCCGCTATTTTTTATACTCAGTCTACGCAACTAAGTTACAGTTATGGCAGCAAAACCTCAAAAGCAATACTAGAACCAAGATTTGGCTTCAATGATAAACGCTATGACGACAACAGCGGTAATGATGTCTCAATGGCAAATTTTGATGAATATAATTACGGCCTTAGTATTTATTATAATATCGCCGCCAGCCTGAAAATACTGTTTGATATGAGTAGTACCACCAGTGATTATGCGGGAAACAATAAACAAAAAGACAGTCAAAATGGCTTAGTGTATACCGGTTTAAATTGGGATATTACGGGTAAAACAAAGGGGTCACTCAAAGTCGGTTATGAGAAAATAAATTTCGCTGATAGTACTAAAGACTCTCAAGCTAGTCCTAGTTGGGATATAGGAGTTAGCTGGTACCCGAAAACCTATTCGGTCTTTACGCTCAATACGAAACAAAAGATCACTCAAGCCATCCTCAATACAGACAGTATAAAAACAAATAGCAATTCGATTAGCTGGCAGCACAAATGGCGTCATAACCTATCGAGTTCACTGAGCTATAACAACTTAAGAGAAAAGTATCAGAGCAGTGCTCGAGAAGACATAAGTAACGCAATTAATATCTCATTCTCTTATCAATTTCGATATTGGCTCGCGTTCGGATTAAGCTATGAATATAAAGATAAATCATCGTCAGAATCACAATTCGAATATGATAAAAACATTTATGGATTAACCAGTAAATTCGTATTTTAAAGTAAAGGAATACAGTAATGAAAGGACATAACACCTTATATAGAACATTGTTTTTTATGTTTATCCTGCTAACTGGTCAAGCCAATGCACATAAACAGCACCACAGCTATAAGCTCGGTGCTGGAGATAAAATCGCGATTGAAGTGTATGGAGAAAAAGATCTCAGTGTAACAGTCATTATTGATACTTCAGGGAGTATTGATTACCCCTATCTCGGTGAAATTAATGTTGTTGGTTTAACGCCTGCCGAAATCAAACAGAAAATTTACACCGGATTGAAAGGCCCCTACCTCATTTCACCAAAAGTCATGGTTAGCATTGCCGCATTCCGTCAATTTTATATTAAAGGCGAAGTAAAACGACCTGGTGGATATCCTTTTAGGCCAGGACTCACTGTCGATAAAGCCGTCGCACTCGCAGGAGGTTTCACCGAACGTGCAGCAAAACAATCTATAATGTTGTCAAATAATAGCGATTTAAGCCAATCGTATAGGGTTGAACCTGATGATCATATCGCTCCTGACGACATTCTTAATATCGAACAGAGTTTCTTCTAAAGTAATGCCTAACAAGTCCTAATATGAGATACTGGCTGATTATTTTATGTAGTGTGAGTTATGTATGGATCAAATCATTGTTCGGGGCGCACGCACCCATAACCTTAAAGATATCAACGTTGAACTACCTCGCGATAAGCTTATTGTTATCACAGGGTTATCAGGTTCTGGGAAGTCGTCATTAGCATTTGATACGCTTTATGCAGAAGGCCAACGTCGTTATGTAGAATCACTTTCTGCTTATGCGAGACAATTCCTATCTTTAATGGAAAAACCAGATGTTGACCATATTGAAGGTCTGTCACCTGCCATCTCTATCGAACAAAAATCCACATCACATAACCCACGTTCAACCGTCGGTACAATCACCGAAATTTATGATTACCTACGTTTGCTATTCGCTCGCGTTGGCGAACCTCGCTGTCCAATACATAATGCACCACTAGCAGCACAAACGATCACCCAAATGGTTGATCATGTTTTAACGCTAGAAACCGGTCGTAAATTGATGTTACTTGCTCCGATCGTGAAAGAACGAAAAGGTGAGCATGTAAAAACATTAGCTAACTTAGCAAGTCAAGGTTATATCCGCGCGCGTATTGACGGTGAAGTCTGTGATCTTTCCGATCCACCCGCACTGGATCTACATAAAAAACATACCATTGAAGTTGTGATCGACCGATTCAAAGTACGTGACGATCTACAATTACGTCTTGCAGAATCGTTTGAAACGGCTCTTACTCTTTCAGGTGGTACAGCTTACATTGCTGACATGGACGATAGCGAGATGGATCCTATTGTCTTTTCAGCTAACTTCGCTTGTCCACATTGTGGTTACAGCATGGCAGAGCTAGAGCCAAGGATCTTTTCTTTTAATAATCCAGCTGGCGCTTGTCACACTTGTGATGGTTTAGGCGTACAACAATACTTCGATCACGACCGCATCATTATTAACGCCGATCTTAGCTTATCTGGCGGTGCGATCCGCGGCTGGGATAAACGAAATTTCTATTATTTCCAAATGCTGACATCACTGGCTAAACACTACAAGTTTGATCTCACTAAACCGTTCAACTCATTAACGATCGAAGTTCAAGAGTACATTCTGCAAGGCAGTGGTGAACAAGAAATTGAATTTAACTACGTGAATGATCGCGGTGACATCGTTGTTCGTCGCCACCCTTTCGAAGGGATCATTCCGAATATGCAACGACGCTACAAAGAAACTGAATCAAATGCAGTCCGTGAAGAACTGGGTAAATACTTAACGACAAAGTCTTGTGAGACTTGTTCAGGTTCTCGTTTACGCCAAGAAGCCCGCCACGTTTATATTGCAGAAACAACGCTACCTGAAGTATCAAGAATGGCGATTGGTGAAGCCTTCGATTTCTTTGCTAACATTGAACTAACAGGTCAAAAAGGTCAGATTGCCGAGAAGATCCTAAAAGAAATTGGTGATCGCCTTGGTTTCCTCGTCAACGTAGGGCTTAACTATTTAAGCCTAGAGCGCAGCGCGGAAACCTTATCCGGTGGTGAAGCACAAAGGATCCGTCTTGCCAGTCAAATTGGCGCAGGTCTGGTTGGTGTAATGTATGTTTTAGATGAACCATCGATCGGCTTGCATCAACGAGATAACGAACGCTTATTACAAACCTTGATCCACCTACGTGATCTTGGCAATACCGTCATTGTCGTTGAACACGATGAAGATGCGATCCGTGCAGCTGACTACGTCCTCGATATTGGTCCCGGAGCAGGTGTTCATGGTGGTGAGATCGTTGCGCAAGGTAATGTCGACGATATATTAAAAAGTGAAAAGTCTCTAACAGCCGATTATCTAAGCGGTCGTAAAGCCATTGAGATCCCTGCGCAGCGTACACCGTTAACGGATAAATGGGTTCACCTTAAAGGCGCAACGGGTAACAATTTAAAAAATGTTGATCTATCTGTTCCAGTTGGCGTAATGACCTGTGTAACTGGTGTATCAGGTTCAGGTAAATCAACATTGATCAATGACACTTTCTTTAAGATTGCACACATCGAGTTAAATGGCGCAACGGTAACAACGCCCTCGCCTTATACGTCGATAGAAGGGCTCGATCAACTTGATAAAGTTGTCGATATTGATCAAAGTCCAATTGGTCGAACACCACGTTCGAATCCTGCAACTTACACAGGTATCTTCACAGCCATCCGCGAGATTTTTGCGGGTACACAAGAAGCGCGTTCACGTGGTTATAAACCCGGTCGCTTTAGTTTTAATGTAAAAGGTGGTCGTTGTGAAGCGTGCCAAGGTGATGGTTTGATCAAGGTAGAGATGCACTTCTTACCCGACGTCTACGTCCCTTGTGATAGCTGTAAGAGTCAACGCTATAACCGTGAAACATTAGAAGTTCGTTACAAAGGTAAAAATATTCACGAAGTACTGGATATGACAGTTGAAGAAGCCAATACCTTCTTTGCTGTGATTCCACCTATCGCGCGAAAATTACAAACCTTAATGGATGTTGGTTTGTCTTATATTCGTCTTGGTCAATCAGCGACAACTTTATCGGGCGGTGAAGCTCAACGCGTTAAACTCGCTAAAGAATTATCCAAACGTGATACCGGCCAAACCCTCTATATCTTAGATGAGCCGACAACAGGTCTGCATTTCCATGATATTAAATTGTTGATGAAAGTATTACATCGCCTACGTGACCATGGCAATACTATCGTCATTATTGAGCATAACCTGGATGTTGTTAAAACGGCTGATTGGGTCATTGATCTTGGCCCTGAAGGCGGTAGCGGGGGCGGTGAAATTCTTGTCGCTGGCACGCCAGAAACTGTATCTGAGCACCCAGAAAGCCATACTGCACGTTTTCTAAAACCTATGTTAGCACGTGCGAAACAACTTCAAATTATTAACCAAGAGTCATAATATGAACCTAACAACATTGAAAAAAGGATTTTTCATTACGTTCGCCGTATATATGCTGATCGGGATGCATTATTTTCAACATAACGGCGGCGGTTCAGGGCTTCATTTACCCTTTAATGTCATTGGCTGGATCTTTATTTCAGCCTTGATTGGCATCGGTCTCTGGCAAGCAACAGTACAAGCGAAACTGGTTTATTCTCGTTTAAGTTTACTGTTTATCGCTGCAACAACAGTCATGTTAATACCAGTATTATATGCAGACCCGATAGTCGCAGGCCTTAGTTATACAAGACTTCTAGGCTTAGTTGGTGGGTTACTATTTTTCATTGCCCTACAGCAATTACAGCTTAGTCAGAAACAACGGTTAACGTTGTTATATTTAATTTTAGGCGCAGTATTTATCGAGGCTTATATTAGCTTGGTGCAATACTATCTATTACCCGTAAATAATATATTTGGTTATCAAAAGATAGCCAATCGTCCTTACGGTATTTTTCAACAACCGAATGTTTCTGCTTCGTTTTTAACAACCGGTATTGCGCTGGCTTTATACTTGTTAACACAAACAAAATTAGATGAAAAAAGAAAACGTCGATTTTGTTATGTCACAACCTTTATGGCTGTGATTCCCTTAGTATTACTGCAATCTCGAACGGGTTACTTATCATTATTAATCGCATCACTACTATTGCTACCTTGGGTGTGGCTACAACTACGTGAATCAGGACAATTAAAAAGCTTATTTATTTGGCTAGCATGCTGTGCCATTGCTATTGCCATTGGTGCTTATTCATTAGAAGCAGCAAAGACCGTCGCGCGTTCAACCGCTTATTTGACCGATCCCGGTGCTCGAATGCCTATCTATCAACACGCCTTGGCAATGTTATTAGATAAACCATTGCTCGGCTGGGGTTACGGTAGCTTTGAAGTGGAGTTTCTCAACACTTATAGTCAAGCGTTGAATCAAGGGCTTGTCTTACCTGGTTCACCAGAAAACCTCGATCACCCACATAATGAATTATTATACTGGGGTATTGAAGGTGGCTTAGTTTCATTAGCAGGGATCGCGTTATTAATTGTTGGCTTCTTACGTATTATCGTCAAACAGCCGTTATGGCAAGCTCTCGCATTATTAGGGTTAGTATTCCCACTCGTCTTACATAGCCAAACTGAATACCCATTTTACCATTCCATCGTGCATTGGGTTGTGTTCTTAACCTTAGTTTGGTATATCGCCAGTCGTTATGGCAATACAAAAACGATAGCCTTCAAATACACTTTTTTGTTACGTACATTAGCGTTATTAATTCCACTCGTCACGACCGCTTTCATGGTGACAACGCTGCACACAAATAAGCTATTAACTCAATATGAACGCAGTGACCGCAGTGACATAACCCCACTAACAAAAGTGATTAATCCTGTTGCTTGGATCTCGCGTTTAGAATTCAATGCCATGATGTATCGTTTACAAATTGCGATGTACAATAATGATATAGCAGAGTTAAATAACTACATTAATTGGGCTAATGAGATAAGCAAAAAAACACCAAGAGCGAACATTTATATTAATTGGAGTCGTGCGCTAGCAAAACTAGGCCAACAACAGGCTGCAGATAAATTACTACAACAAACAGCAATCATGTATCCACGTAATGAATTAGTGCAGAAATTTGCAGCAAGCCAAGCTGGAATAACTCAGTAAGAACATAATACAAAACAAAAAAGCCACTCTACATTCATCATGCAGAGTGGCTTTTTTATATCAATCAATTTGCTAATATCGGTTTAACAAATTTTCTTTAATACATTTTTAATTCAATGTTTCTTCTAATGCACGCAAGCATAACGCGACATTTTCAGTACGGGCCGCATAACCCATTAAACCAATACGCCATGCTTTACCTGCAAATGCACCCAGACCTGCACCAATCTCAAGATTGTAATGTTGCAATAATTGATTACGTACAGCAGCATCATCGACACCATCAGGAATAACAATCGTATTCAACTGTGGTAAACGACAAGCCTCATCAACAATAAACTCGATACCTAGCTTTTCTAAACCTGCACGTAACGCTAAATGCTGCTGAGCATGACGTTCCCATGCGTTCTCTAGGCCTTCAGTTTGTAATTGCACTAATGATTCATGTAATGCATATAACGTATTAACAGGAGCTGTATGATGATAACTACGTTTACCTTCACCAGACCAGTAACCCATTACTAATGTTTGATCTAGAAACCAACTTTGCACAGGTACAGAGCGGTTTTGAATTTTTTCAACTGCTGCAGCACTAAAGCTCACAGGAGAGATACCAGGAACACAAGACAAACACTTTTGAGTGCCTGAATAAATAGCATCAATACCCCAATCATCAACATACAGTGGCACACCACCGAGTGAGGTAACGGCATCAACAATTGATAAACAGCCATGCTTTCTTGCTAATGCACATAATGTTTTCGCATCAGAAAGTGCACCAGTCGATGTTTCGGCATGCACAAAAGCAACAATTTTAGCATCTGGATTAGCCGCTAAAGCTGCTTCCAATTTTTGCGGGTCAACAGGCTTGCCCCATTCATCTTCAACCTTGACAAGTTTACCACCAGAGCGTGTTACGTTTTCAGCCATACGACCGCCAAACACACCATTGATACAAACAATTACTTTATCGCCTGGTTCAATTAGATTCACAAAACACGTTTCCATGCCTGCAGAACCCGGTGCTGAAACAGCCATAGTACAAGGGTTTTTGGTTTGAAATGCATATTGCAGCAATTCTTTAACTTCATCCATCATTTGCACAAATGTCGGATCGAGATGACCTACAGTTGGACGACTTAATGCTTGTAATACATTAGGATAAACATCTGAAGGGCCAGGGCCCATCAAAGTACGTTGTGGTGGGTAAAAAGAGGTAATGCTCATTCACTTTCCTTGTCATATTGTGAGAACAGTCAGCAGAAGCAGTACACTAAAATGACACTGCTTGCTCTACGTTCTAAACTATCTGTTAAGCTTACTTAAGTATTAAGATAGATTAATTTACCATTGCGTCGTGTTTTTGCAAACAATAAAGCAAAGTTTTGTTTACAAAAATACTACATAAACATTGGCAATCAGCTTATCGTTGCGACATAATCAGCAATACCATCAAGCAACATCTGCACAGATATCATCACTAATAGCATACCCATTAAACGCTCTACTGCCGCTAAACCTTTTTCACCGAGAATACGATTGAAACCTTCATAAAACATAAGAATGAACGCACTCAAGCCCCACGCAATAATTAACGCTGCTGACCATTCAAACATTTTATCAGGGTCTTGATGTGCTAATAATAACAATGCAGCTAAAATCGATGGGCCCGCTAATAACGGAATAGCCATTGGCACAATAAAAGGTTCCTCACCTGCGGCAAGACCGGTTAGTCCACCTTCGGTAGGAAAGATCATTTTAATCGCAATTAAGAATAAAATGATACCGCCAGCAATACTCACCGCTTCTTGTTTCAAACTCAAAAAGCCAAGAATTTTTTCGCCTAAAAATAGGAACAGCAACATCACAAACAATGCGATCAATAATTCTCGTATCATTACCGCACGTCGACGTTTCTTATCGATGTGTTTTAAAATAGATAAAAATATAGGTAAATTACCTAACGGATCCATGATCAAAAATAACATCACCGCTGCCGAGATTATTTCCATTTGCATTAACTTAAACTCCCTAGAACATACAATTAGCCGACTGTAATTGCTGAGCTCAATATACCAGAGAGATGACAGATATAAAGGCTTTAATAACAGTTAATAAAACCTGACTATAGTAACTTTAAAGGAATAAAAAATTAAATAAACGAAGATAATGAGAATTCACTGCCGCTCATGATCGCGACAGTAAACAAAGCATGATTTAAAATAGAATAATACTAGCTGAGTGCTTTCGCGAGTAAAGCCTGTTGGTCTTCAGTAAACGGTAATTTCAATGCTGCTTCATGCCCTTTTTCTGACATTTTAGCCCATGTTTTTTGAACAATAACAATCAACTTTTCTTCCGTATGCTTTTCTGAAAACGCAGTGAAGTAATACTTTAAGAACACTAAACAAATCACATCTTCGAGTGCTTGAACTTGTGGATCACGCTTTAACTTCTCTTTACGTAACATACGACCAATTGCTTGAATTTCCTCTTGGTCACAGCCAACTTTACCTGCAATCGCCATTGCTTCTTCTGCGTGTAAACGACCTAACGACTGACGCCATTTGTTATAACCTTCACGCCCTAATGGATGATCGCTACGTGGAATACTCCAACGCTTAATATGTTGAGCACGCGAAGCGATTTGCAATGCCGTTGATGCTTCAGGCATAAACTCAGCTAAACATTCACTCATGCGAAGACCATATAGCCACTCTTTTGGCTGGGCAACACCGTCAACCATTTCAGTTACTGGGTCACATTGATTTATTTCATCAATTAATTGTATTGCTTGCTGTATCCGTTGCTCTGACATGACATCCTCATTTTCAATAGGGTTACTTCGGCCTATATTAGCAAAGCATGTGGAAAGTTACTCATAAACAAGGATAAATAAACAATAAAGAAAGTTTATTCTTGGTGATCTATCTGTGATGGTCGCTGTGGTTCTATATTTTCACCATAAAAATAGCCCACTACAGCACCTGCTAATTTAGATTTTGCAGACACAGTATTGGTATTAACATCATCTTCAAACGAATAAGCGAACAGATCATCAAGCGCAACAACGTTAGAATGCGCGCTCTCACCTTTTAAGATTGTATTCGAATGAGGTAATTGTGATGCCAAGGCTTTGACTTCATCTAATTGCTTTAACCGCAATAAATCCGCAAGTGCCGTTTTAATAATGTGATTGATTTCGGCAAGTTGCTGACGATCGCGAGTACTAAGCATCGACTTAGCTAAGATAGCTTGCCGTATCAAAAGAACCTCGGCAATAATAATTTCTGGAGGTTCCGTCATATCAACCGACAGTGTCACTTCAGTCTGCTTATCAAAGATCCCTGCACTTTCAGCGACAACATGCTCGATTACTTCAGTATCATCATTTTCTGAAAGTGAGTCATTAGTCTGCTTTTTCTTGCTTTCAGAGCCATGTTTTTTTGAAGTGAAATTAAAAAGATCTTTGTCCGCAGTACTATCCTCAGCTGAAGATGAGGCATTGTCAGGCGTAACAGCAGGGGTTATTTCTCGCTTTTCTGCATCACGTTCAACCGCTGCAGTTGTCGGATTTAGCGCATTAGGTATGCCCGTTGGTGTGGGAATAACGAGTACCATTACTGATTCCCCATGCTAAGGAAGAGCACACAATACAAATGACCAATACCAACTTTTGCTTGTGTGAACATATCAGGTTCATCCATGTCATGAATTACGGCTCATCAATAACCCCATTATAAAATGGGTTCGCTCACCTGAGTTTATAACGAATTATTAATAAAATCCTGCAATTTATTAACAAAAGCATCTGGTTCAGAGATAAAAGGCGCATGCGAAGACGCTTGAAAGATAATACAGGGAGAGCGTGGTAAATAGTCATTAATCCAATTCACCGCCGTTTGTGGAACAAGTGCATCTAAGCGACCGTAGCAACGATAAAAAGGCATAGTGAGGAGTGGTAACTGTGAACGTAAATCAACAGTTTCTAATAACTTTAAGCCATTACTTAACGCTTCAGCATGTGGTTGAGGACGTGCAGCTAACAACGATTTTAACTGTTTAATATCTTGTTTAGCAGTCTCACTTCCCATCCCTTGAATCGCTAAAAATCGATTAATCGTTTGTGGTAAATTCTGTTGTAATTGTTGCTGAAATTGCGCTAACACCTTCCCTGCAATACCAGCCCAAGCAGGTAAATCATCCATTGTTTCCGCGGCCATAAACTTAGGTGAACTCGCCACTGTCACTAACGCTGAAACTCGTTGAGGGTGCTGCAATGCAAAATGGGTCGCACAAAGTCCACCTAGGGACCAACCAAGCCAAATTGCATTCTGAGGAACAACCTTATCTAACGCATCACTAATATCAGCCAATGATTGGCTAGCAAGATAACTCTCATGACTAAAACCAAAACCTGGCAGGTCAATTAAATGTAAGCGATAGTGTTCTGATAGCAACGGTACGATAGATTGCCAACAGGCACTATTAAGTCCCCAACCATGTAACAGCACAAGATCAGGACCGTGGCCGACAATATCGACATGTAACTTTGCGCTACTGCTTACATTTTTAATCTCTGTGGCGACGACTTCTGACATATTACCCTACACTTGACGAATTATTTAGCCATGAGGATATACTAATCAAACGAGTAGATATAGCCGAGATACGCAAACTCAGCATGAAATTATTACAGCCTCGTTGTTACTTATGCGATATGCCAATTGATAATCTACAGCCTTTTCTATGTCTATTATGCCAACAAGAATTACCTTATTTATCGATGAGTAGTTGTTCTAGATGCGGACTCCCCAAAAACAAAACGATACAAAAACAATGTCCTGAATGTATAAAACAAAAACCGCCTTGGCAGAAATTAATCGCCTGCATGACCTACACCCTAGAATGCCAATATCTAATTAAGCAGTTTAAGTTTGCTCAACAGCCACAATTACATCACCTTTTTTCACAATTATTAAGCCGTACAATTGCAGGTAGAATTATTCAGCATAATTACAGCCTACCAGAAGCAATTATTTATATTCCACTTCATAAAAAGCGTCAATCAAAACGCGGCTATAACCAAGCTCAATTATTAGCAAATGGCATCTCGAAACAATTACAAATACCACTTATAACAGATAAACATTTTACCAGAGTTAAGCACACCCAAGCGCAAGCTCAGCAAACAGAGTTAGGACGTAAAACAAACATAAACAATGCATTTCAAGTCTCAGGACCTTTTACCGTTAAACATATTGCACTAGTTGATGATGTCGTTACCACAGGTGAAACAATACGAGAAGCCTGCTTAACATTATCTGCAGCAGGGATAGAACACATTGATATATGGTGTATAGCTAGAACATTAGCGGATTAGTGGTTTCTAATGACAAATAGCGTTACAATTAAAGACATAGTAAATTAGTCAGGTATGACAAAGAGGACATCATGATAACAATTACTGAAGCGGCACAAACTCACTTTGTAAAATTACTTAGCAACCAAAAAGACGGCACTAATATTCGTGTATTCGTCGTTAATCCAGGCACAGCAAATGCAGAGTGTGGCGTATCATATTGTCCACCTGAAGCAATTGAAAGCACTGACATTGTATTACCATTCAGTGGTTTTGATGCATTAATTGATGACATGAGCAAACCATTCCTAACAGATGCTTACATCGATTTTGTTACTGATAAAATGGGTTCTCAACTAACACTTAAAGCACCTAACGCAAAAGTACGTGCAGTTGCAGACGATGCGCCTCTATCAGAGCGTGTTGACTATGTGATCCAAACAGAAGTTAATCCACAGCTAGCTGGTCACGGTGGTCACGTTGTACTAACTGAAATCACTGACGACGGTATTGCTATTCTGCAATTCGGCGGTGGTTGTAATGGTTGTAGCCAAGTAGACTTTACGTTGAAAGAAGGTATTGAAAAGCAGCTACTAGAATTGTTCCCTGAAGAACTAACTGCTGTAAAAGATGCAACAGAACACCAAGCTGGTGAGCACTCTTACTACTAAGCATCATTAGCTAAGTGGTGGCACTATGATTTGAATAAACCGACAATTAATCGGTATAAATCAGACATAAAAAAAGTGACGGCTTACGCTGTCACTTTTTTATAGACAAAACTTATCTACAAAGAATCGTTATTCGCCTTTCTTATCTCGAGCTAACAAGTCTAACGCTGCTTCTTTAGCAGATTTATTCTCATATAACACTTGATAGATCTGTTCGGTAATTGGCATTTCCACACCAAGACGCTCAGATAACAAATAAACTTCTTTGGTATTGCGATAACCTTCAACAACCTGACCAATCTCAACTTGAGCCTCATCAACGCCTTTGCCTGCACCCAGTGCAAGACCAAAACGACGATTTCGACTTTGATTATCAGTACAAGTTAGTACTAAATCCCCCAAGCAAGACATACCCATAAAGGTATTTTTATCAGCACCGAGTGCTTCACCCAAACGGCATAACTCTGTTAAACCACGGGTGATTAAAGCAGTACGAGCGTTAGCACCAAAACCCAGACCATCAGATAAGCCAGCACCAATAGCAATCACGTTTTTCACCGCGCCGCCAAGTTGCACACCAATAAAGTCATTGTTGGTATAAGTTCGTAAGCTGCGGCCACAATGCAACAAGTGTGAAATATCATCCGCAAACAAAGGGTCTGTTGATGAAACACTAATAGCAGTTGGTAAACCAGCCGCTAATTCTTTCGCAAATGTCGGTCCAGAAAGCACCGCCAATGGATAGTGCGTACCAAGAATATCAGTTGCTACATCTTGCAACAAACGTCCAGTCTCAGCTTCTAAGCCTTTAGTCGCCCAAGAAATACGTGAGTCTTCACGTAAAAATGGTTTAATTTGACTCAGTACATCACCAAAAACATGACTAGGTACAACAATCAAAATATCACGACTTGCGGCAATCGCTTTCTCTAAGTCAGCTTCCAATACCAAAGCATCAGGAAAGGCAATGCCAGGTAGGTACGCTTCATTACTGCGTGTCTTAGCAAGTTCGGCAACATGCTGTGGGTTATGTCCCCACAACACAGTTTTATTACCATTACGTGCTAAAGACATCGCCAATGATGTTCCATAAGAACCAGCACCGAGTACTGTTATCAAGGCTGCGTCAGTCATCACTTAAGAATCCAGTTTTTGCTCTGCAGGAACTTCAGCAGCTTGTTGTGCTTGTTGAACGTAAGATGCGAATAGTGCATCGAAGTTAACTGGCGCAAGGTTTAACTGTGGGAAAGAACCACGGCTAACTAAGCTAGCAATTGTTTCACGTGCATATGGGAATAGGATGTTTGGACAGAAAGCACCTAAACAATGTGCTAATTGGCCTTCGCTCAATTCACCAACAGTAAAGATACCTGCTTGTTGTACTTCACATAAGAAAGCAACTGTTTCGCCATCTTTAGCAGTAACAGTAAGTGATAGCACAACTTCAAATACACCTTCACCTAGTTTTGAGCTACGTGTATCTAAATCTAATTTAACTTCAGGTTTCCATTCTTGTTGAAAGATCGCTGGAGAATTCGGACATTCAAAAGATACATCTTTGATGTAAACACGTTGGATATTAAATTCTTGTTGATTTGCTGATTCTGACATAAGTAAATTCCAATATTTTATAGATTCAAACTGATTAATTAATTATTTGGTTATCTGTCTGGTTAACTATTATTTTTTAACAGTCGGTAAGTTCGCTTCTTGCCAACTTGCCATACCACCAGATAAATTATAAACAGCAGTAAAGTCCATTTTCGCTAAACGATTCGCCGCGCGACCTGAACTCATTCCTGTATCACACATAACGATGATTGGGGTGTTTTTGTATTTTTCAATCATTGACAGCTTATTTGCTTCAATATCAGCAGTTGGAACGTTAATTGCGTTCAAAATATGTGACTTACGATAATGTTCCGCAGCACGTACATCAACAATAACAGCATTTTCTTTATTCATTAAAGTTGTCGCTTCATGATTATTTACCGACTTAACTTTAGACATGGCACTTGAGCCAAATGAATAAATAAGGAAGCCAGCAATAGCGACCCAAGCGAGAGATAAGGCTGGATTATTTGAAGCAAATTCAATATATTCTTGCATGTGATTATGACTCTAAAGTTTAATAATAAAGGATTATTCTCAACGGAGTATACATGTGACAAGGAATAAAAGCAGCTCAATATATAAATTCCTCACACGCGTTTTGAATAATTTAAGTATAAAAAAAATCACACGATTTCTATAATGAAGCTAACATCTCGTAACATGAAACAGTTGGAAATGTAGTTATATTACCGATATTAATCATTAAATATCTTCAATATTCTACCTGGATCATAAATAAGAGCCAATTTAGCCCCGGAAAGTGTAGTAATATTCCTATATTTAAATTTAATAACCGAGAGGTAAACTCATGTCTAAGGCTAAGAAAACAATTGCACTTATCATCATGGATGGCTGGGGCCACCGTCTTGATCAAAAAAATAATGCAATTGCCAACGCAAAAACTCCTATTTTAGATAAACTTTGGCAAGATTGCCCAAGCATGCTGATTTCAAGTTCAGGCTTAGATGTGGGGCTACCAGATGGCCAAATGGGTAACTCTGAAGTTGGTCATGTAAATATTGGTGCTGGTCGTATTGTTTATCAAGATTTAACCAAAATCGATAAAGCGATCAAAGATGGCGAGTTCTATCACAACCCAGTACTTGTTAAAGCAGTTGATACTGCTGTTGCAAATGATAAAGCAGTACATATCCTTGGTTTAGCGTCTCCAGGTGGCGTACATAGTCACGATGATCAAATCGTAGCAATGATCGAAATGGCAGCAAAACAAGGTGCAACGAAGATTTATCTTCACGCATTCCTAGATGGTCGTGATACACCACCACGCAGTGCACAAGGCACATTAGAAAAATTTGATGCTAAATTTGCAGAAGTTGGCGTCGGTAAAACAGCAACATTGATCGGCCGTTATTTTGCAATGGATCGTGATAATCGTTGGGATCGTGTAGAAGAAGCGTATAACTTATTTACCCAAGCTCAAGCTCCACACGCAGCAGAAACTGCTCTTGCAGGCCTTGAAGCTGCTTACGCTCGAGATGAAAACGACGAGTTCGTAAAAGCGACAGTCATTGGTGAAGCAGTACCTATTGTTGATGGTGATGCTGTTATCTTCATGAACTTCCGAGCTGACCGTGCACGTGAAATTACACGCGCATTTGTTGATACTGACTTTAGTGGTTTTGAACGTGCAGTAACACCAAAACTTTCTGATTTTGTTATGCTAACTGAATATGCAGCAACAATTGATGCAAGTGTTGCATATCCATCAGACAAATTGGTAAATACATTAGGCTCAATGCTTGAGCAGCAAAATAAAACACAATTACGTATTTCTGAAACTGAAAAATACGCGCACGTAACCTTCTTCTTTAACGGTGGCATTGAAGATGCGTTTACGGGTGAAGATCGTGAATTAATTCCTTCACCTCAAGTAGCAACATACGACTTACAACCTGAAATGAATTCAGAAATGCTCACAGACAAATTGGTTGCAGCAATTGAAAGTGGTAAATACGATGCGATCATCTGTAATTACCCTAATGGCGACATGGTTGGCCATACAGGTGTATACGATGCAGCAATACAAGCATGTGAAGCTGTAGATAAATCTATCGGTCGCGTTGTTGAAGCCTTAGGTAAAACAGGCGGTGAATGCTTAATCACAGCAGATCACGGTAATGCTGAAATGATGGTTAACCCTGAGACTGGCGGTATTCACACTGCACATACTAATTTACCTGTACCACTGATCTACTTTGGTCGTGATGCTGAACCAGCTGAAACAGGCCGTCTATGTGATTTAGCACCAACAATGCTGACTTTACTTGGTGAAGAGATTCCAGCTGAAATGACTGGTAACAACCTAATGAATCTGAAATAATCGTTTCCCTACGGGGAAAGGATTACGTTATGACATTTTTTAAAAACAGCATGGCCTATAGTATTTTAGGCCTGCTGATATTATTCTCATTAAACACTTATGCAGCCAATAATCAGTCCGAACTGAATCAACTTCGTGATCAAATCAAAGCACAAGACGCATCCATCAAAAAGAAACATCGTTATTTAAACGATTTATCCAAACAAACCCAAAGTACTGATCGTGCTATTAGTAAAGTCGCCGCACAATTGAGTAACACCCAATCCTTAATTCTCAATATCGAAAAAGATCTTGATAACCTAGTAGCACAACAAAAAACGTTATTAAAAGATAAAAAGAAACAACAAAACATCCTTTCCGCACAAATTGAAACAGCTTATCTAAGCGGTAATAACGATTACCTTAAATTAATCCTAAATCAACAAAACAGCAACGAAATAGAACGGTCACTGGTTTACTATCAGCACTTACATCAAGCTCGTGCTGCATCAATTGCCGAATTTAATGACACCTTAGCTAAAATTGAGCAAAATGAAGAAGAACAAGAAAAAATAAAACAACAATTACTGGCCATCAAAACGTCACAACAACAAAAGGCTAAGCAATTAGCACAACAAAAATCACAACAGAAGAAAAGTAATAGAAATATCGCTTACAGCATCAACAAACAGAAAAAAACACGGACAGAATTAGGCATTGCAGAACAAAAGTTAAAACAACAAATAGCGTTATTACGAAAACAGCAACAAATAGCACTATTAAAAAAACAACAAAGAGCACAAATATCCCTATCTGGATTAAAGCAATATAAAGGCAAATTAGACTGGCCAATAAAAGGTAAAGTACTACATAACTTTAACAGTAAACGCTTTAATAACGTCAATTGGCGTGGGTTAGTCATCAGCGCGAATGAAGGTACTAAAGTAAAAGCAGTTAGTGCAGGGAAAGTTGTCTTTGCAGATTGGTTACGAGGCTTCGGCATGGTGACGATTATCGACCATGGTAAGGGCTACATGAGCCTTTATGGACATAACCAAACACTACTTAAAGTAACAGGTGAGAAAGTACGAAAAGGTGATGTTATTTCGTTAGCAGGACGCAGTGGTGGCCAACTTCAATCCGGAGTTTACTTCGAGATCCGTCATAAAGGTAAAGCCCTTAATCCACGTTCATGGCTTAAACGCTAATAATCTATATTGCGGTTTGTATTTCTAAATCAGTGATAAGAAATAATGCGTCATCACGATTTTCACCACACACATCACTACTGGCTTTGAAAGTATCGCATAATGCCGGTCGTTCAGGGTCAGTAAATATCAAACAAAGATTATCAGCAGACAAGTTCACACAGCGAACACCTGCAGGTTTACCATCTGGCATACCAGGAATATAACTAGTAATACTTGGCGCTTCACAACACGCCCCACAATTCATTCTGCATTGCATAAAACAAACCTTAAATATCTAATGATTATAGCGTAAGATCATCCTGCATCTAAAAAAGGGAACAGCATGAGATTATCAGCATTTACCGTAACAGAATCGACACCACAGTTACTAATTGATATGACTAAATTGTATCGACCATTTCAATCTAATGAAGCAGAGATTAAAAACGATTTCGATAAACTACTTCAAGATAACGGCCAGGCATTATTCGTTGCTAAATTTAATGACCGCCATATCGGTGGACTAATTATGCAATATAATGACTCGGAGCTAGTGTTAAGCTGTATTGCAGTGAGAGATATAACTCAACAGCGTGGTGTTGGTAAATATTTAATTCAGCAAGCAATCGAGCATGCGAAAACACAGCATCTAAAAACCGTTAAAATAATTAAAACGGCGCAAATAACACCCGAATTATCAGCATTCTTAATTCATCAAGGCTTCACAGAGCAAGACTCAGAATTTAACTTTAGCTGCTAATAAATTACAGGTATAAAAAAAGCCGATATCAATGATATCGGCTTTTTTCGTTCAAGACAGCGTCTTGAATCGTTCTTTACCCAAGGTAATACCTTGAATTAAAATTGGCGTTTGGCGATGCCCTACTCTCACATGGGGAAGCCCCACACTACCATCGGCGTTATTACGTTTCACTACTGAGTTCGGAATGGGATCAGGTGGTACCGTAACACTATGGTCACCAAACAAATTTTTCGAGTCTTACGAATCATCTGCTCTTGTTTAAAACAACGTTTTAAACATTATTCTCTACCCAAGGCTTTGCCTTGAATTAAAAGTGGCGCTTGGCGATGCCCTACTCTCACATGGGGAAGCCCCACACTACCATCGGCGTTATTACGTTTCACTACTGAGTTCGGAATGGGATCAGGTGGTACCGTAACACTATGGTCACCAAGCAAATTCTATTTGCTTTCAAAATGTATCTTTAAAATCTGAAAAGCTATAAATAAAGAAGTCTTTAAAACCTATCTTTCGATAAATAGTAGTGTTCAATCAATTCTTAAGTCGATATTTCAATTAATCATACTTTAATTTGTATGGTTAAGCCTCACGGGTAATTAGTACAAGTTAGCTCAATGCCTCACAGCACTTACACACCTTGCCTATCAACGTTGTAGTCTCCAACGGCCCTTCAGGGGACTTAAAGTCCCAGTGAGAACTCATCTCGAGGCCTGCTTCCCGCTTAGATGCTTTCAGCGGTTATCAGTTCCGAACTTAGCTACCGGGCAATGCTATTGGCATAACAACCCGAACACCAGTGGTTCGTCCACTCCGGTCCTCTCGTACTAGGAGCAGCTCCTCTCAATTCTCAAACGCCCACGGCAGATAGGGACCGAACTGTCTCACGACGTTCTAAACCCAGCTCGCGTACCACTTTAAATGGCGAACAGCCATACCCTTGGGACCAACTTCAGCCCCAGGATGTGATGAGCCGACATCGAGGTGCCAAACACCGCCGTCGATATGAACTCTTGGGCGGTATCAGCCTGTTATCCCCGGAGTACCTTTTATCCGTTGAGCGATGGCCCTTCCATTCAGAACCACCGGATCACTAAGACCTACTTTCGTACCTGCTCGACGTGTCTGTCTCGCAGTTAAGCTGGCTTATGCCTTTGCACTAACCACATGATGTCCAACCATGTTTAGCCAACCTTCGTGCTCCTCCGTTACTCTTTGGGAGGAGACCGCCCCAGTCAAACTACCCACCAGACACTGTCCGCAATCCCGATAAGGGACCTACGTTAGAACATCAAACGTACAAGGGTGGTATTTCAAGATAGACTCCACATCATCTAGCGACAATGTTTCACAGTCTCCCACCTATCCTACACATGTAGGTTCAATGTTCAGTGCCAAGCTATAGTAAAGGTTCACGGGGTCTTTCCGTCTAGCCGCGGGTACACTGCATCTTAACAGCGATTTCAATTTCACTGAGTCTCGGGTGGAGACAGCGTGGCCATCATTACGCCATTCGTGCAGGTCGGAACTTACCCGACAAGGAATTTCGCTACCTTAGGACCGTTATAGTTACGGCCGCCGTTTACCGGGGCTTCGATCATGAGCTTCGACCTAAGTCTAACCCAATCAATTAACCTTCCGGCACCGGGCAGGCGTCACACCGTATACGTCATCTTTCGATTTTGCACAGTGCTGTGTTTTTAATAAACAGTTGCAGCCACCATTTCTCTGCGACCAACAATAGCTTACGGAGCAAGTCCTTCACCATCATTGGCGTACCTTCTCCCGAAGTTACGGTACCATTTTGCCTAGTTCCTTCACCCGAGTTCTCTCAAGCGCCTTAGTATTCTCTACCTAACCACCTGTGTCGGTTTGGGGTACGATTCTCTTATATCTGAAGCTTAGAGGTTTTTCCTGGAAGCCGGGTATCAACTACTTCATCTCCGTAGAGACTCGTCATCAGTTCTCAGCCTTAATGTATTCCCGGATTTGCCTAAGAATACAGCCTACAACCTTAAACATGGACAACCATCGCCATGCTAGCCTAACCTTCTCCGTCACCCCATCGCAATATAAGTGAGTACTGGAATATTAACCAGTTTCCCATCGACTACGCCTTTCGGCCTCGCCTTAGGGGTCGACTCACCCTGCCCCGATTAACGTTGGACAGGAACCCTTGGTCTTTCGGCGTGGAGGTTTTTCACCCCCATTATCGTTACTCATGTCAACATTCGCACTTCTGATACCTCCAGCAAGCTTCTCAACTCACCTTCAACGGCTTACAGAACGCTCCTCTACCATGCAAGAACAAGTCTTGCATCCGTAGCTTCGGTGGTATGTTTAGCCCCGTTAAATCTTCCGCGCAGACCGACTCGACCAGTGAGCTATTACGCTTTCTTTAAAAGATGGCTGCTTCTAAGCCAACTTCCTGGCTGTCTGAGCCTTTCCACATCGTTTCCCACTTAACATACACTTTGGGACCTTAGCTGACGGTCTGGGTTGTTTCCCTTTCCACGACGGACGTTAGCACCCGCCGTGTGTCTCCCGCGATTGAACTTATTGGTATTCGGAGTTTGCAAAGGGTTGGTAAGTCGGGATGACCCCCTAGCCTTAACAGTGCTCTACCCCCAATAGTTAGACGCGAGGCGCTACCTAAATAGCTTTCGAGGAGAACCAGCTATCTCCCGGTTTGATTGGCCTTTCACCCCCAGCCACAAGTCATCCGCTAATTTTTCAACATTAGTCGGTTCGGTCCTCCAGTTGATGTTACTCAACCTTCAACCTGCCCATGGCTAGATCACCGGGTTTCGGGTCTAATCCCAGCAACTATTCGCGCAGTTAACACTCGGTTTCCCTACGGCTCCGCTATTCGCTTAACCTTGCTACTGAAATTAAGTCGTTGACCCATTATACAAAAGGTACGCAGTCACAGAACAAGTCTGCTCCCACTGCTTGTACGTATACGGTTTCAGGTTCTATTTCACTCCCCTCACAGGGGTTCTTTTCGCCTTTCCCTCACGGTACTGGTTCACTATCGGTCAGTCAGTAGTATTTAGCCTTGGAAGATGGTCCTCCCATATTCAAACAGCATATCACGTGTGCCGTCCTACTCGATTTCACAGTAAGGTCGTTTTCATGTACGGGACTATCACCCTGTATCGTGAAACTTTCCAGAATCTTCCACTAACTTCCAAACTGCTTAAGGGCTAGACCCCGTTCGCTCGCCGCTACTAAGGGTATCTCTATTGATTTCTTTTCCTCGGGGTACTTAGATGTTTCAGTTCTCCCGGTTCGCTTCGCAACGCTATGTATTCACGTTACGATACTCTACAAAGTAGAGTGGGTTCCCCCATTCGGAAATCTGTGGATTAACGCTTTTTATCAACTCCCCACAGCTTAACGCAGATTAACACGTCCTTCATCGCCTCTGACTGCCTAGGCATCCACCGTATACGCTTAGTCACTTAACCATACAATCTAAAGTCGACCGTACAATTGAAATAACTAGGTATTATCTAGTTTTTTTCGCCTCAAGAATACTCAAGAACACTATATTGTTACGAACTTAATCGTAACGTGTTTTAAGAACTTCTTTATTTATTCAGCTTTCCAAATTTTTAAAGAGCAATTTGCTAAAAAGCAAAGATAAACATTGTTGCTTAGCTTTGATTTTTAATCAGAAAGAAAAGTGGTATCCCGTACGAGATTTGAACTCGTGTTACCGCCGTGAAAGGGCGGTGTCCTAGGCCTCTAGACGAACGGGACACAATTTACTTTCTACGACTGGACTTCAACTCAGTCGTTATCTTATTTTCATAAGATTGTCTTTAACGTTTCTATTCAAGCAATTTGTGTGGGCACTTACAAAAATTAACAACTTTACGTAAGGAGGTGATCCAGCCCCAGGTTCCCCTAGGGCTACCTTGTTACGACTTCACCCCAGTCATGAACCACACCGTGGTCATCGCCCTCCCGAAGGTTAAGCTAATGACTTCTGGTGCAGCCCACTCCCATGGTGTGACGGGCGGTGTGTACAAGGCCCGGGAACGTATTCACCGTGACATTCTGATTCACGATTACTAGCGATTCCGACTTCATGGGGTCGAGTTGCAGACCCCAATCCGGACTACGACGCACTTTATGGGATTCGCTTACCATCGCTGGTTTGCAGCCCTTTGTATGCGCCATTGTAGCACGTGTGTAGCCCTACTCGTAAGGGCCATGATGACTTGACGTCGTCCCCACCTTCCTCCGGTTTATCACCGGCAGTCTCCTTAGAGTTCCCACCATTACGTGCTGGCAAATAAGGATAAGGGTTGCGCTCGTTGCGGGACTTAACCCAACATTTCACAACACGAGCTGACGACAGCCATGCAGCACCTGTCTCATAGTTCCCGAAGGCACCAATTCATCTCTGAAAAGTTCTATGGATGTCAAGAGTAGGTAAGGTTCTTCGCGTTGCATCGAATTAAACCACATGCTCCACCGCTTGTGCGGGCCCCCGTCAATTCATTTGAGTTTTAACCTTGCGGCCGTACTCCCCAGGCGGTCTACTTAATGCGTTAGCTTAAGAGCCCAGTTCTCAAGGAACCAAACTCCGAGTAGACATCGTTTACGGCGTGGACTACCGGGGTATCTAATCCCGTTTGCTACCCACGCTTTCGCATCTGAGCGTCAGTTACTTGCCAGGTGGCCGCCTTCGCCACTGGTATTCCTTCAGATCTCTACGCATTTCACCGCTACACCTGAAATTCTACCACCCTCTCAAGAACTCTAGTTTGCCAGTTCGAAATGCAGTTCCCAGGTTGAGCCCGGGGCTTTCACATCTCGCTTAACAAACCGCCTGCATGCGCTTTACGCCCAGTAATTCCGATTAACGCTTGCACCCTCCGTATTACCGCGGCTGCTGGCACGGAGTTAGCCGGTGCTTCTTCTGCGAGTAACGTCACAGTAAGCAGTTATTAACTACTTACCTTTCCTCCTCGCTGAAAGTACTTTACAACCCGAAGGCCTTCTTCATACACGCGGTATGGCTGCATCAGAGTTTCCTCCATTGTGCAATATTCCCCACTGCTGCCTCCCGTAGGAGTCTGGACCGTGTCTCAGTTCCAGTGTGGCTGATCATCCTCTCAGACCAGCTAGGGATCGTCGCCTTGGTGAGCTCTTACCTCACCAACAAGCTAATCCCACTTGGGCTCATCTAGTCGCGAGAGCTTTCAAGAAGAGGCCCCCTTTCACCCGTAGGTCGTATGCGGTATTAGCAGTCGTTTCCAACTGTTGTCCCCCTCGACTAGGCAGATTCCCAAGCATTACTCACCCGTCCGCCGCTCGACGCCAGAATAGCAAGCTATTCTTCGTTTCCGCTCGACTTGCATGTGTTAAGCCTACCGCCAGCGTTCAATCTGAGCCATGATCAAACTCTTCAATTAAAGTTTTTTTGACTGATACCTAAAATCATTACTGATAATAAGTATCAAGTCGGCTCAATGAATTCTGTACTTCAACAACAAACCGAGGTTTATTGTTTATAAAACCAAATCTTTCGATTTAATTTAATGTTCATAATTACATTGATATAATTTTTGGTCATTATATCTCTGTAAGTACTCACACAGATTGCTTGAATAAATTGTTAAAGAGCATACTGAGCGGCTGTTGCCGTGTCAGTGAGGTCGCATTATAGAGATATGGATCACATTGGCAAGTGCTAATTTCAAAAAATAGAAAAAACAAATCAACAGGTCAAAAACCGAACAATAAAGCGATATACCAGACAAAACTTCACAAAAGAGATAAATAAGTCAATTTATCCTATCCATAAGCCCATTAAATACGGAATCGAATATCATAATTATTGTGCGGAACAATCGTTTGATGCAAACAGTCAATTTACCGATGTATGAATAGTGTTGATTCAAAATTGCAAAGAGATATAGAGAGATTTTAGATAAGCTAAAAAGAAAAAGATAAGAAGTAATATAATAGGGAAGTTATTGTAGCGGAAATAAAAAAGCCAGAGCGTGAGCTCTGGCTTCTAATACTATTTACTATTCTTCGTCAGCAGCTTCAACAGCTGGACGATCTACTAGTTCGATGTAAGCCATAGGAGCTTTATCGCCAGTACGTAGACCACATTTTAAGATTCGAGTATAACCGCCTGAACGGTTTTCGAAACGTGGGCCTAATTCTTTAAATAGTTTACCTACAACTTCATCGCTGCGGGTACGAGCAAATGCTAGACGACGGTTAGCTACGCTATCCGTTTTAGCAAGTGTAATTAGAGGCTCAACTACACGACGTAATTCTTTAGCTTTAGGCAGAGTCGTTTTAATGATCTCGTGACTAACTAAAGAACATGCCATATTACGGAACATAGCCTGACGGTGGCTGCTGTTACGATTTAGTTGACGACCACTCTTACGATGGCGCATGAACTTATCCTTCTTACAAAAATCTTTTGACTAGTGTTTACTATTCGTCAGCAATACTTGCTGGCGGCCAGTTTTCTAGGCGCATACCTAGAGAAAGACCACGCGAAGCTAGAACATCTTTAATTTCAGTTAAAGATTTCTTACCAAGGTTAGGCGTTTTAAGTAACTCAACCTCAGTACGCTGAACAAGATCACCAATATAGTGAATTGCTTCTGCTTTTAGGCAGTTAGCTGAACGAACAGTAAGTTCTAAATCATCAACAGGACGTAGCAGTATCGGATCGAACTCTGGTTTCTCTTCTTTCTGCTCTGGTTCCGTTACATCACGAAGATCAACGAAAGCATCAAGCTGTTCAGCCAGAATTGTAGCAGAACGACGAATAGCTTCTTCAGGATCTAATGTTCCATCAGTTTCCATATCGATTACTAACTTATCAAGGTTAGTACGTTGCTCTACACGAGCAGATTCAACATTGTAAGCAATACGGCTTACAGGGCTGAATGCAGCATCAACAAGCAAACGACCGATAGGACGCTCTTCATCATCAGCATGTACACGTGTAGAAGCAGGAACGTAACCACGACCTTTAGCAACACGAATACGCATACTGATATCTGCTTGACCGGTTAAATTACAAATCACATGTTCTGGATTTACAATCTCAACATCACCATCATGAGTGATGTCACCTGCCAATACAGGACCTGTACCTGACTTAGTTAAAGTTAGTAACGCTTCGTCTTTGCCTTCAAGTTTGATTGCAAGACCTTTCAAGTTAAGAAGAATTTCAAGAACATCTTCTTGAACGCCTTCTTTACTGCTGTACTCATGGAGTACGCCGTCGATCTCAACTTCTGTTACAGCACAACCTGGCATAGAAGAAAGTAGAATACGACGTAAAGCATTACCTAGAGTGTGACCAAAGCCACGCTCTAACGGTTCAAGTGTTACCTTGGCACGTGTTGAGCTAATTTGCTCAATATCAACAAGTCTTGGTCTTAGAAATTCTGTTACAGAACCCTGCATGTATGTCCTCTCTTATGAAGTTAACCTTACTTAGAGTAAAGTTCAACAATAAGCTGTTCGTTGATGTCTGCAGACAGATCAGAACGTTCAGGAACACGTTTGAAAACGCCTTCAAGAGTCTTACTGTCAACTTCAACCCAAGATGCTTTCTCGCGCTGCTCAGAAATTTCTAGAGCTGAAGCGATACGAGCTTGCTTCTTAGCCTTCTCGCGAATGCTAACTGTATCGTTAACTTTCACTTTGTAAGAAGGGATATTTACAACTTTACCGTTTACAACGATTGCTTTGTGGCTTACTAACTGGCGCGATTCCGCACGAGTTGAACCAAAGCCCATACGATAAACAACGTTATCTAGACGGCCTTCTAATAAAGCAAGTAGGTTTTCACCAGTGTTACCTTTTAGACGAGCAGCTTCTTTATATAAGTTACGGAATTGCTTTTCAAGTACACCGTACATACGACGAACTTTTTGCTTTTCACGTAGTTGTAAACCGTAGTCAGATAGACGAGGTTTACGAGCACCATGTACACCAGGTGCGTTATCAATTTTACACTTAGATTCAATCGCGCGTACGCCACTTTTCAAGAAAAGATCTGTACCTTCACGACGACTAAGCTTGAGCTTTGGGCCCAAATATCTAGCCATGTTCTTTCTCCAATATTCCTAAAAGCGTTATACGCGACGCTTTTTAGGTGGACGACAACCATTGTGAGGGATTGGTGTAACATCAGTGATGTTAGTAATTTTATAACCAATCGCATTCAATGCACGAATAGAAGATTCACGACCAGGACCAGGGCCCTTAACCATAACTTCTAAGTTTTTAAGACCGTACTCTTTAGCCATTTCACCAGCACGCTCAGCAGCAACCTGCGCAGCGAATGGAGTTGACTTACGAGAACCACGGAAGCCTGAGCCGCCTGCAGTTGCCCAAGATAAAGCATTACCTTGGCGATCTGTGATTGTCACAATAGTGTTATTGAAAGAAGCATGAACGTGTGCAATACCGTCAGCAACTTGCTTTTTAACGCGCTTACGAGCGCGAGTTGGAGTTTTAGCCATTACTCGTCAGCTCCTATTTCTTGATAGCTTTACGCGGACCTTTACGGGTGCGCGCATTTGTTTTAGTGCGTTGACCACGTAGAGGTAAGCTGCGACGGTGACGAATACCACGGTAACAACCGAGGTCCATCAGACGCTTGATATTCATACTTACTTCACGACGTAGGTCACCTTCTACAGTGTACTTACCTACTTCTTCGCGAAGAAGTTCTAGTTGAGCTTCTTCTAGCTCTCTGATCTTAGCTGTTTCAGCGATACCAGTTGCAGCACAGATTGCTTTCGCACGTGTTGCACCAATACCGAAAACACCAGTCAGGGCAATGACTGTATGCTTTTGATCAGGAATGTTAATGCCGGCTATACGGGCCACTATACCACTCCACTTAAGGGTTGAATAAAAGATTGCTCTCTTCGAAAAGCCCGTAAGGATACTCAGAAGAGAGATGTATTGCAATAGAAACTTGGAATAGATTTTTACATTTATTCCAAGTTCCTAATTTTTTGTTTAACCTTGGCGTTGTTTATGCTTTGGTTCAACACAGATTACGCGTACTACACCGTGACGTTTGATCACTTTGCAATTACGACAAATCTTTTTAACAGATGCACGAACTTTCATTTCTTACTCCGTAACTGTTATAGGACATGCTCAAACTAAATTATCGACCGTAGCCTTTTAAATTAGCTTTTTTAAGAACATCACCATACTGATGAGACATCATATGGGTCTGAACTTGAGCCATAAAGTCCATGATTACCACAACCATAATAAGTAATGACGTTCCACCGAAATAGAACTGCACACCCATAGCTTGTGTCATGAACAATGGTACTAGACAAATAAATGTAATATACAAAGAACCCGCTAGAGTCAATCGTGACATTACTTTATCTATATACCTTGAAGTTTGTTCGCCTGGTCTAATACCTGGGATGAACGCCCCGCTCTTCTTCAAGTTATCTGCCGTTTCACGTGGGTTAAATACCAACGCTGTATAGAAGAAACAGAAAAAGATAATCGCTGCTGCATAAAGCATTACATACAAAGGTTGTCCTGGCTGTAGAGCCAAGGAAATATCAGTAAGGAAAGATAAACCTTCATTCTGACCGAACCATTGTGCAAGCGTTCCAGGAAACAAAATTATACTCGAAGCAAAAATAGCTGGAATAACACCGGCCATATTAAGCTTTAACGGTAAATGCGTGCTTTGAGCTGCAAAAACACGTCGTCCTTGTTGGCGTTTTGCGTAGTTTACCACAATTCTACGCTGACCGCGCTCTACAAATACAACAAAGTATGTAACAGCAAAAACAACACCAGCTAACACTAACAATAACAGACCGTGAAGGTTACCATCGATAACCTGCTCGATTGTTTGTCCGATAGCTGGCGGCATACCAGCAACAATACCTGCAAAAATTAATATTGAGATACCATTACCAATACCGCGTTCGGTAATTTGTTCACCTAACCACATTAAGAACATAGTACCAGTTACTAAACTTACTACAGCAGTAAAGTAAAAACTTAACCCTGGATTATGGACAAGTCCATCAACCATGTTAGGTAAGCCTTTTGCAATACCGATAGCTTGGAAAGTACCTAAGAACAATGTTCCGTAACGGGTATACTGGCTAATTTTACGTCGTCCCGCTTCACCGTCTTTTTTCAATTCAGCAAGAGCAGGATGAACTACAGTTAATAACTGTATGATAATAGAGGCCGAAATATACGGCATAATACCCAACGCAAAAATAGACGCACGCTCAAGCGCACCACCAGAGAACATGTTAAACATTTCTAAGATGGTACCCTTTTGCGAGTCAAACAGCGTAGCAAGTACAGAGGCATCAATACCAGGGATCGGAACAAAAGAGCCTGCGCGAAATACAATAATTGCACCTAACACGAACCATAAACGACTTTTCAATTCTGATAAGCCACCTTGCGATTTATTCGTTTCCAATCCTGGTTTTTTAGCCATTTGTACTATCCTTCGATTTGACCGCCTGCAGCAACAATCGCTTCAACAGCACCTTTCGTAGCTTTAATGCCACGAATTGTAACTGGTCGAGTGATTTCACCAGATAAAACAACTTTAACAAACTGGATGTTTTTTGTAACAAGACCAGCTGCTTTAAGTGTGTTTAGATCTACAACATCACCTTCAACTTTAGCGATTTCATTTAAACGTACTTCAGCTGTTACTAGCTGCTTACGTGAAGTGAAACCGAATTTAGGAAGACGTTGTTTCAAAGGCATTTGACCGCCTTCAAAGCCAGGACGAATGCCGCCGCCAGAGCGAGACTTTTGACCTTTGTGACCACGACCACAAGTTTTGCCTAGACCAGAACCGATACCGCGGCCTACACGTTTAGCGCTTGGCTTAGAACCAGCTGCTGGAGATAGAGTATTTAAAAACATTACGCTTCCTCCACTTTAATCATGTAAGCTACTTTGTTAACCATACCACGTACACATGCTGTATCTTCCAATACTACACTGTGGTTGATTTTACGAAGGCCTAAACCAACTAGTGTCGCACGGTGTTTAGGTAAACGACCGATTGCACTTTTAGTTTGAGTTACTTTAATTTTAGCCATGGTAATTACCCTAGAATTTCGTTAACAGGTAGGCCACGTTTAGCTGCGATTTGTTCTGGTGATTGCATACCAGTAAGCGCGCCAATAGTAGCTCGTACAACGTTAATTGGGTTAGTTGAACCGTAAGCTTTAGAAAGTACGTCATGTACGCCTACAACTTCTAGTACTGCACGCATTGCACCGCCGGCAATGATACCTGTACCAGCAGATGCTGGACGCATGAATACTTTAGAACCAGAGTGACGACCTTTAACTGGATGTTGAAGAGTCACACCGTTTAGCTCAACAGTTACGATGTTACGCTTTGCTTTTTCCATTGCTTTTTGAATAGCAGCAGGTACTTCGCGAGCTTTACCATAACCAAAACCTACGCGGCCAGCACCGTCGCCCACTACTGTAAGAGCAGTGAAGCTGAAGATACGACCACCTTTAACAACTTTTGAAACACGGTTAACTGCAATCAATTTCTCTTGCAGATCACCTGTTTGGTTTTCAACTTTTGACATTTCCTACTCCTGCCTTAAAACTGAAGGCCAGCTTCACGAGCGGCGTCAGCTAATGCTGCAACACGACCGTGATATTGGAAACCTGAACGATCGAAAGCAATTTTAGTAACGCCTTTTTCGATAGCTCGCTCAGCAACCAGTTTACCGATTACTTTAGCTGCTTCAACGTTACCACCATAGCTGATCATTTCACGAACTGCTTTTTCTGTAGTTGTAGCAGAAACCAATACTTCCGCATTCGGTGTAATAACCTGTGCATAAGTATGGCTTGGAGTGCGGTTAATCACTAAACGTGTTGCACCCAATTCTTGCATTTTCTTACGTGCGCGAGTTGCGCGACGAAGACGTGCAGATTTCTTATCCATAGTATTACCCTACTTTTTCTTGGCTTCTTTACGACGCACAACTTCATCAGAATAACGAACACCTTTACCTTTATAAGGTTCAGGCGGACGGAATGCACGAATATCAGCTGCAACTTGACCAACATTTTGTTTGTCAGCGCCAGTAATTACAATTTCAGTTTGGCTTGGGCAAACTGCAGTAACACCTTCAGGAAGGTTGTAAACTACAGGGTGTGAGAAACCTAATGTTAGATTCACATCAGAACCTTTAACATTTGCACGGTAACCAACACCATTTAGTTGAAGTGTTTTAGTAAAACCTTCAGCTACACCTTTAACCATGTTATTAACGTTAGCACGAGCTGTACCAGCTTGAGCCCAAGCATCTTTTACGCCTTCAACAGGACCAAAAGATACTTTTTCATCAGCGATTGCAACAACAACAGATGAGTTAACAACAGTAGTTAAAGTGCCTTTAGCGCCTTTAACAGTGATTTCCTGACCATTTAGAGAGATCTCTACGCCTGCAGGGATGGCAACGGGTGCTTTAGCAACACGAGACATATATAACCCCTTAAGAAACGTAGCAGATGATCTCGCCACCGATGCCAGCTTTGCGAGCTGCACGGTCAGACATCATGCCTTTAGAAGTAGAAACGATAGCAACACCTAAGCCACCCATCACTTTAGGAAGATCATTACTTCCTTTGTAGATGCGTAGACCTGGGCGACTAACGCGCTCAATTTTTTCGATTACGTTTTTGCCTTCGAAATATTTCAAAGTAACTTCAAGTTCAGCTTTCACTTCACCAGAAACTGCGTAACCATTGATGTAACCTTCTTCTTTAAGCACAGCTGCTAGTGCAACTTTTTGCTTAGAACAAGGCATTTTAACTGCAACCTTAGAGGCTGAGTGACCGTTACGGATGCGTGTTAGCATATCCGCAATAGGATCTTGCATGCTCATTTTCGTATACTCCCGAAATTAGTGACTTACCAACTAGCCTTTTTAAGACCTGGAACTTCACCACGCATCATGTGCTCACGTAGTTTGATACGGCTTAAGCCGAACTTACGTAGGTAGCCATGAGGGCGGCCAGTGATGTTACAGCGATTACGCTGACGACTTTCACTAGAATCACGAGGTAACGATTGCAATTTAAGAACTGCATTCCAACGATCTTCGTCTGAAGTATTTACACCAGAGATAATTGCTTTTAATTCAGCACGTTTCTCAGCGTATTTATTTACTAGCTTCGCGCGTTTTACGTCGCGCGCTTTCATTGATTGCTTAGCCATGACCCTACCTTACTTACGGAATGGGAAATTAAAGGCAGTCAGCAGAGCGTGACCTTCTTCATCAGAATTTGCAGTCGTGGTGATAGTAATATCCATACCACGAATTTTATCGATTTTATCGTAATCGATTTCTGGGAAGATGATTTGCTCGCGAACACCCATACTATAGTTACCACGACCATCGAACGATTTAGGGTTCAGGCCACGGAAATCGCGGATACGTGGAATTGAGATGCCGATTAGGCGCTCAAAGAATTCCCACATACGCTCGCCACGTAGGGTAACTTTACAACCAATAGGATATCCTTCACGGATCTTAAAGCCAGCAACGGATTTACGAGCTTTAGTAATCAATGGTTTTTGACCAGAAATTGCAGCCATATCAGCAGCAGCATTTTCTAGTACTTTTTTATCATTGATTGCTTCGCCCACACCCATATTAAGGGTGATCTTTTCAATCCGAGGGACTTGCATGATAGATTTATAGCCGAACTTAGTTTTAAGTTCAGACGCTACAGTCTCTTTGTAGTATTCATGCAGTTTCGCCACAGTTAACTCCAATTAAACAAGTTCATTATTAGATTTGAAGAAACGTACTTTTTTGCCGTCTTCAAATCGGAAACCGACACGGTCAGCCTTGCTAGTTGCAGGGTTGAATAGTGCCACGTTTGATGCGTCTAAAGCTGCTTCTTTCTCAACAATACCGCCAGCTACGCCCAATTGTGGGTTTGGCTTTTGGTGTTTCTTGATAAGATTCACGCCTTCAACGAATAGTTTACCGTCTGCTCTTACTTCAGTAACTTTGCCTTGTTTACCAGCATCTTTACCTGCAACAACGATAACTTCATCATTTTTTAAAATTTTAGCTGCCATTTTTCGTTCCTTATAGTACTTCTGGTGCCAGAGATACGATTTTCATGAACTGATCAGTACGTAGTTCACGAGTAACTGGACCAAAGATACGAGTACCGATCGGCGCGCCGTTAGCATTAAGCATAACTGCTGCGTTACGGTCGAAACGGATAGCTGCACCGTCTGTACGACGGATTGCCTGTCTAGTACGCACAACCACAGCGTTTAGAACATCACCTTTCTTAACTTTACCGCGAGGAATTGCTTCCTTAACAGTAACTTTGATGATATCACCAACACGTGCATAGCGGCGGTGCGAACCACCTAGGACCTTGATACACTGAACGCGACGTGCGCCTGAGTTATCGGCTACGTCCAACGTAGACTGCATTTGGATCATTATTAGTGCTCCGCAATAATTCCACTTAATCCAACATGAACTAAATGGGTCCCCTCTATCTCAAGAGGTGGCGCATTATAACACCACGGCTTTGAAAAAAGCAACGGGAATCGACTAAAAAACAAACGACCCCTTAAAAGGAGCCGTTATAACAAGTAGATAAGTATAAACTTAAAATTAAGCTTTTACTAATACTTCTACTAATGTCCAAGTTTTAAGCTTAGACACTGGACGAGTTTCACGAATAGTAACAACATCATTTAGTTGACATTCGTTATTCTCATCATGTGCGTGCAGTTTAGTAGTACGCTTGATGAACTTACCGTATAACGGGTGTTTCACTTTACGTTCTACAGCAACAACGATAGTTTTATCGCCTTTGTTGCTAACAACACGACCCTGTACAGTACGAATAGTGCTCATATTATACACCCGCCTTTTCGTTCAGGATGGTCTTAACACGCGCGATATCGCGACGTACATTTTTGATTAAATGCGTTTGTGCTAGTTGGCCAGTACTTAACTGCATACGTAAGTTAAATTGCTCACGTAGTAGGTTAAGTAACTCAGCGTTTAGCTCTTCAACATTTTTTTGTTTAAGTTCGCTAGCGTTCATTACATTACCGTCTTAGTTACGAAAGTTGTAGAAATAGGCAGTTTAGAATCAGCTAGGCTGAATGCTTCACGTGCCAATTCTTCAGGAACTCCAGCCATTTCATAAAGGATTTTGCCAGGTTGTACTTGGCAAACCCAATACTCAACGCTACCTTTACCTTTACCTTGACGTACTTCAAGCGGCTTTTGCGTAATCGGTTTGTCTGGGAACACACGGATCCAGATTTGACCTTGACGCTTAACGTGACGAGTCATAGCACGACGTGCTGCTTCGATTTGACGAGCAGTAATTCGACCACGACCAGTAGCTTTAAGACCGAATTCGCCGAAAGTTACGTTTCCGCCTTTTGCAAGACCGCGGTTACGGCCTTTGTGCATTTTGCGGAACTTCATGCGTTTTGGTTGCAACATATCAGAGTCTCCTATTTAGCAGCTTTAGGGCCACGAGTGCGACGCTTTGGCTTAGAAGGTGCTTCAACTTCTTGAGTAAGCGGTAGCTTACCTAGAACTTCACCTTTAAAGATCCAAACTTTCACACCAATGATGCCGTAAGTTGTAAGAGCTTCTGCAGTTGAGTAATCGATATCTGCACGAAGTGTATGTAGAGGCACACGGCCTTCACGATACCATTCAGCACGAGCGATTTCTGCGCCGCCTAAACGACCGCTTACTTGAACTTTAATACCCTTAGCACCTAAACGCATTGCATTTTGTACTGCACGCTTCATAGCGCGACGGAACATAACACGACGTTCAAGTTGAGAAGCGATACCTTCAGCTACTAATTTAGCATCTAGTTCAGGCTTACGGATTTCTGCGATATTGATTTGTGCAGAAGTACCAGTCATCTTAGCGATAGCATTACGTAGTTTTTCTACGTCTTCGCCTTTCTTACCGATAACAACACCAGGACGAGCAGTGTGAATAGTCACACGGATGCTTTTCGCTGGACGTTCGATAACGATACGTGAAACAGATGCATTTTTCAGTTTCTTAGTAAGAAACTGACGTACTTCGAAATCACCGTACAAATTGTCGGCGAAGTCTTTAGTATTCGCAAACCAAGTAGAGTTAAACTGCTTGGTGATACCTAGGCGAATACCATTTGGATGAACTTTCTGACCCATTGTTTTCTCCTAGTCTCTTAGCGTGTTGCTACAACAATTGTGATGTGGCTAGTACGCTTCAAGATGCGATCTGCACGACCTTTAGCACGTGGCATGATACGCTTCATAGTAGGACCAGCGTCAACAAACGCTGTAGCTACTACTAGCTCATCAATATCCGCACCTTCGTTGTGTTCAGCGTTTGCGATAGCTGACTCAAGAACTTTTTTAACTTGTACAGCAGCTTTTTTAGTGCTGAAAGTTAAAACTTCAAGAGCCTTATCCACTGGTAAACCACGAATAAGGTCAATGACCAAACGTGCTTTCTGTGGAGAGCCTGAGGCGAAACGGTGTTTAGCTAATGCTTCCATCTAATTTCTCCTAACGCTTTTTAGCTTTCTTATCTGCAGCATGGCCGCGATAAGTACGAGTCGGTGCGAATTCGCCTAACTTATGACCAATCATTTCGTCTGTAACGAAAACTGGTACATGTTGACGACCATTATGGACAGCGATGGTCAGACCAATCATATTTGGAATGATCATAGAACGACGGGACCAAGTCTTAACTGGTTTTTTCTCCCCGCTTTCCACCGCTTTCTCTACCTTCTTCAGCAAGTGTAGGTCTATGAAAGGACCCTTCTTGAGAGAACGTGGCATGGTGATACCTCTATAAAATTACTTGTTGCGACGACGTACGATAAGTTTATCAGTACGCTTGTTCTTACGAGTTTTGTAACCCTTAGTTGGCATACCCCAAGGTGAAACCGGATGACGGCCACCAGAAGTACGACCTTCACCACCACCGTGCGGGTGATCAACCGGGTTCATTACAACACCACGTACTGTTGGGCGAACACCGCGCCAGCGGCTAGCACCAGCTTTACCAAGTTGGCGAAGCATGTGTTCAGCGTTACCAACTTCACCAATCGTTGCACGACAATCTACTAATACTTTACGCATTTCGCCAGAGCGAAGACGTAGAGTAACGTATGAGTTATCACGAGCAATGATTTGTACGTATGTACCAGCAGAACGTGCAATTTGAGCACCTTTACCTGGCTTCATTTCCACAGCGTGTACAGTTGTACCTACTGGGATGTTACGCATTGGTAATGTGTTACCAGCTTTAATAGCTGCATCAACACCAGAAACGATAATATCACCAGCTTGCATACCTTTAGCAGCTAGAACGTAACGACGTTCACCATCTGCATAAAGAGCAAGTGCAATGTTAGCAGAACGGTTTGGATCATATTCCAGACGTTCAACTGTTGCAGGGATACCATCTTTATCATTACGTTTTAAGTCAATGATACGGTAATGTTGCTTATGACCGCCGCCGTGATGACGAACAGTAATACGACCGTTATTATTACGGCCACCAGATTTAGATTTTTTCTCTAAAAGTGGAGCATGTGGTTTGCCTTTATGCAAATCCGGGTTCACTACCTTAACAAGGTGGCGACGACCTGGAGAAGTAGGCTTACACTTAACAATAGCCATTATTCAGAATCCCCTTGATTATTCAGCACTGCCGAAATCGATGTCAGCGCCGTCAGCTAGAGTAACATAAGCTTTTTTGATGTCTGAACGACGGCCAAAACGAGCGCCAGTGCGCTTAGTTTTACCTTTCAGTACCAATGTGCTTACATTTTTAACTTCAACTTCAAAAAGTTTTGCAATAGCTGCTTTAATTTCAGCTTTTGTTGCATCTAGTGCAACTTTGAAAACGATTGTGTTGTTGTTTTCAGCAGACATAGTGCTCTTTTCAGAGATATGTGGCGCTAGGATAACTTTCAATAAACGTTCTTCACTGATCATTTTAAGTTCTCCTCAATCTGCTTAACTGCAGCAGCAGTCATAACAACTTTGTTGAACGCGATTAGGCTAACTGGATCAATACCAGCAACGTCACGAACATCAACTTTGTAAAGGTTACGAGCAGCTAAGAATAAGTTCTCATCAACTTCAGCACCTACGATTAGAACGTCGTTCAGATCGAAGTCTTTCAGTTTAGCAACTAATTCTTTAGTCTTAGGTGTTTCAACAGCGAACTGTTCAACAACAATAAGACGCTCTTGACGTACCAATTCAGAAAGGATGCTTTTGATCGCTCCACGGTACATCTTAGTGTTAACTTTTTGGCTGTGGTCCTGTGGACGAGCAGCAAAAGTTACACCACCTTTACGCCAGATCGGGCTGCTTGCAGTACCTGCACGAGCACGACCAGTACCTTTTTGACGCCATGGTTTTTTACCACCACCTGCAACGTCAGAACGGTTTTTCTGTGCACGAGTACCTTGACGCGCGCCAGCAGCATACGCTGTAACTACCTGGTGAACCAGAGCTTCATTAAACTCACGTCCGAAGGTAGTTTCTGAAACTTCAAGAGCACCTTGTGCGTCTTTCAATATCAATTCCATTACTAATATCCTCGGATTAAGCTTTAACAGCTGGTTTGATAATTACGTTGCCGTTGATCGCACCTGGAATAGCACCTTTAACAAGTACTAGGTTACGTTCACTATCAACACGTACCACATCTAGAGACTGAATCGTTACACGTTCAGCACCCATGTGACCTGCCATTTTCTTGCCTTTAAATACGCGACCTGGAGTTTGGCATTGGCCAATTGAACCCGGTGCACGGTGAGCAAGAGAGTTACCGTGAGTAGCATCTTGCATAGAAAAGTTCCAACGTTTAATAACGCCAGCGAAACCTTTACCTTTAGATGTACCAGTAACGTCTACTTTAGTAGTTTCAGCAAAGATGTTTACGTTTAGCTCAGAGCCAACTTCAACAGCTTCACCTTCGCCTGTTTCCAGACGGAATTCCCAAAGGCCACGACCAGCTTCAACTTTAGCTTTAGCGAAATGACCCGCTTCTGGCTTGTTTACTCTGCTAGCTTTTTTCGTGCCAGTGGTCACTTGAAGTGCACGGTAACCGTCAGTTTCAAGTGTTTTCACTTGAGTAACGCGGTTAGGCTCACATTCAATAACGGATACTGGGATAGAAACGCCATCTTCAGTGAAGATACGTGTCATACCAACTTTACGTCCGATTAGACCAATCATTATAATAACCTCAATATAAATCGTTGTTTTAGAACTTACTAGCCAAGGCTGATTTGAACATCAACACCAGCAGCTAGATCTAAACGCATAAGAGCGTCAACGGTTTTTTCTGTTGGCTCAACGATGTCAACCAGGCGCTTGTGAGTACGAATTTCGTACTGGTCACGCGCATCTTTGTTAACGTGCGGAGAAGTAAGCACTGTGAAACGCTCTTTGCGCGTTGGTAGTGGAATAGGTCCACGTACTTGTGCGCCAGTGCGTTTTGCAGTTTCAACGATTTCCGCTGTAGACTGATCGATAAGACGATGATCGAACGCTTTTAAGCGGATACGGATTCTTTGGTTCTGCATTAGACCAGAGCTCCAATAAAGTTAAACACACACAAAAATTCGACATTCCACAGTCTTCATAATTAGACTGTGAACGCGATATCTTTAACTTGTTGACTCCCCTATCGGGAATCTTGATGACTGACCATTAATACTTTAACTCAAGGTCAAAGCAATAACATAATGATTCAGTTTCTTGCCTAAGCAAGTGGAACGTATTATACATGACCTCTTGCCATTAGCAAGAAAAAGATCGATATAACTGATTTTATCAGCACATCAATTTTATTAAATCATAAGGTATTGAATCATCATCAATGTTGATGCTCATTGCCTTTAATCGTTCCTAAATTTGAGTCCATATTATATAGATAGTCAGGATTAAGTTCAAGTTTCTTTAAGGCCATAATTAAACATAAAAAAAGCACCCTTTATAAGGGTGCTTTAAATGACTCAACGAGCGATTAAGATGCCAGTTGTTCCGCTTTCAGGTTAATCGTTTGACTAACAGCGCTTAATTTAAATTCTAATGCAACTTCATCACAAGCATGTTGCCTTGGACACATGTCGCAGTCTTTCAGTACTTTTTCTGGCAGCATCGATTTACTCGTTGCGTTAAAACCGAGCTTCATGAAGAACTCAGGCACTCGCGTTAACACAAATACTTTTTTAATGGCCATCTGCTCTGCTTTACGCAGCATATACTCGACAACGGCTTTACCTTGTCCGCCGCCTTGATAACCCGGCTCAATACCGAGTGAACGAATCTCAGCCAGACCTGTATCATACACATAAATAGATGCACAGCCTGTCACTTGGTGATGCTTCTCTGTTACAGCAAAAGTACCCACAGCTTTGGCTAAGTCTGAACGATTACGTGGTAAGTTTTCACCTATATTAGCCCAGTAATTTACCATACGCTCAATATCATCGAGATCGGTTAAACGCGCGGAACGGATGCTAATACCTGAAGTATCACGTTCTTCTAAACGTTTTTCTGCATTCGTTAAGGCAAATTCGACTTGGATTGGCGATACCCCACCCTGCGCTTTACGTTTCGCTAATGTTTCATCGAGTGATAAGTGATGATAAACGTCATCTTCAATGAGGGCATCAAACGCTTTAAATTCCGCTAAGGTTAGTTCTTCTAGTGGTACACCTTTTGCGATAGCAGCTACGACAGCTTCACCAACAATATGGTGAGAATCACGGAAAGGAACACCTTTTGCAACAAGGTAATCGGCTAATTCGGTCGCATTTGAGTAACCACCAAGCGCAGCTTCTTTTGTTCTCTCTTCATTGATTTTCATACCGACGAGAGACATAGCCGCCATCTCTAGGCAATCGCTCCAAGTATCAAGCGCATCAAAGAGGCCTTCTTTATCTTCCTGCATGTCTTTATTATAAGCTAGCGGTAGTGCTTTCAATGTCATTAACATTGCGCTTAACGAACCAAACACACGACCCGTTTTGCCACGGATAAGCTCTAATGCATCTGGATTCTTTTTCTGTGGCATCAAAGATGAACCTGACGTTACGGCATCTGCTAGCTCAATAAAGTTTGATTCACCCGAGTTATAGAAAATTAAATCTTCAGCCAGACGTGATAAATGGATCATTGACATACTTGCCGTACTCATCAACTCCATCACATGGTCACGATCAGATACAGAATCTAAACTGTTTAATGTGGCACTGGCAAAACCTAATGAATGTGCTAATTCCGTTCTATCCATTGGATAAGCAGTACCCGCAAGTGCACCTGAGCCTAAAGGGCAAGTATCAAGACGTTTTAAACAATCAGTTAGACGACTAAAATCACGTTCAAGCATTTCGACATACGCTAAACACCAATGTGAAAATGTCACTGGCTGCGCACGTTGTAAATGCGTATAACCAGGTAACACAGTGTGCTGATGCTCACGTGCAAGTGATACAAGTTGTTGCTGGGTTTTGTCCAGTTGCATTAACAACTGCGCACCCTGCTGTTTACACCAAAGTTTTAAATCTGTTGCAACTTGATCATTACGACTACGACCGGTATGTAGCTTTTTGCCTAAATCCCCTACTTTCGCAATTAACTGTGTTTCCACCCAACTGTGAATGTCTTCTGCATTACTTTGTAAGATCTGCTCAGGATTTTCAAGTACAGCTAACTTAAGGTCATTTAATGCTGCCTCAATAGCAACTTGCTCTTCTTGCGTTAAGATGCCCACGCCAACTAACGCTTTTGACCATGCCACAGAACCCGTGATGTCTTGTTCAGCTAAACGATAGTCAAACCGCAGTGAATCATTAAATGTTTTGAATCTTGCATCAGCTGCTTGACTGAATCTACCGCCCCATAGTGCCATGGTTACATCCTTATTCTTTCTATATTTTTATATTGGAAGTACATATATTCGAAGTAGAGGGTGTATCCGCACCCTCAAATAGCGTTACTTAGTTGCTAAAGCTTTAATACGGCTAGACAACGAATATAAGCGGATGAAACCTTCCGCATGACTTTGGTCATAAACATTATCATCACCAAATGTAGCAAACTCTTCACTATAAAGACTGTTTGGTGATTTTTTCTGTACTGCTTGTACCGAACCTTTATACATCTTAACGATTACTTCACCGTTCATCTCTTCTGCTAATGTACCAGCAGCGGCAAGCAATGATGCACATAGTGGTGTAAACCAACGACCGTCATAAACAAGATGAGAAAATTCAGCAGCAACAGTTTGCTTCCATTTACGCGTCGTTTTATCTAACACTAACTCTTCGATACCACGTAATGCTTCAACCATTACCGTTCCACCTGGAGTTTCGTAACAACCACGTGATTTCATACCTACTAAACGGTTTTCTACAATATCAACACGACCTACACCATGTGCAGCGGCTTTTTCGTTTAGATACATCAACGTTTGGTAAGGAGACATTGCTTCACCGTTAACTGCAGTGATCTCACCTTTAACAACTGATAATGTCAAAAATTCAGGTTCATTTGGTGCGTCGATTGGATCGACAGTCATAGTCCAAACTTGTTTTGTTGGTTGGTTCCACGGATCTTCTAACTCGCCACCTTCATGAGAAATGTGCCAAGCATTTGCGTCACGACTATAAATTTTAGTCGCAGATGCAGCCGTTGGAATATCACGCTCAGCTAAGTATTCAAGTAGCGATTCACGACTTGTTAAGTCCCAGATACGCCAAGGTGCAATAACCGTTAGCTCTGGAGCAAGGGCTGCAAAGCAAGATTCAAAACGAATTTGATCATTACCTTTACCTGTACAACCATGACAAAGTGCATCAGCACCAACTTTACGCGCCACTTCAACTTGCGCTTTCGCAATGATTGGACGTGCCATCGATGTACCTAATAGATAAGTACCTTCATAAACAGCGCCTGTTTTAAGCGTTGGGTAAATGTAGTTAGCAACAAGCTCATCTTTAAGATCAACCACGTAACACTCAGATGCACCTGACGCTAATGCTTTGGCTTCAATACCTTCCAGCTCTTCAGCACCCTGACCTACATCGGCAACAAACGCAACAATTTCGCAATTGTCATAGTTTTCTTGTAACCAAGGTAAAATAACTGAAGTATCTAGACCTCCAGAATACGCTACTACTACTTTCTTAACTGTTTGTGTCATTTTCATTTTCCTTAATATGTTACTTCAGCAATGTCAGTAAAACTGCATTTTGGGCATGCATTCTATTTTCGGCTTGATCAAAGATCAGCGACTGTTCGCCATCCATCACTTCCGATGTTATCTCTAACTCACGATGAGCCGGCTGACAATGCAATACATGTTTGATTCCTGTGCGTATCAACAACTCTTGGTTAATCTGATACGGCATGTATTTTTCTTTTACTTGAGCCAATGGCGTATCATCACCCATTGATACCCAAGTATCACCATAAATAACATCATAATCAACTATGTCATCAAGGTTATCTGTTACATTTATCTTACCACCACTTATTTCAGCTAACTCCATAGCCTGCTTAACAATTTGAGCGTCAGGACTACAACCTCTTGGAGATACAGCGGTGACTTCTGCGCCTAAGATAGCGCCAGTCAGCATAAGTGAATGAGTCACGTTATTACCTTCACCAACGTAAGCTAATTTTACTTTCGAAACATCTTCATAGTGTTCCGAAATCGTTAAGAAATCAGCTAATGCCTGACAAGGATGGTATAAATCACATAAAGAGTTAACGACTGGCACTGAACCATGTTCAACTAAACCTTCAAGGGTCTTATGGTTCATCACACGAGCAACGATAGCGTCAGCCCAACGTGAAATGTTCGCAGCAAAGTCCTTTACCGTTTCACGTTCACCAATCGCACCGTTTTGTGAATCAAGGTAAACCGCATGCCCACCTAACTTATGAATACCAATATCAAATGTTACGCGTGTTCGTAGTGACTGTTTTTCATAAATGGTAACGATACTTTTACCCGCTAAAGCCTGTGAATAATCCGCTGGATTTGCTTTCACTTTTTTAGCCAGTGCTAATAAGTCAAGGATCTGTTGTTTACTTAAATCTTTAACTGATAATAAATTTTCCATGATCGAACTCCGTTAACTGATCAATATTAGCTAGAAACTTTCGTTCCCTCTACTTCACCATTTAATAATGCCACTAACCGCTCTGGCACTTTCCAACTCGCTAATTTAATATCGCGATTTAGGGATGCTGCTGCTTTTAATGCCGCTTTCACTTTCACTTCCATACCGCCATTAATCACACCCGCAGAAATAAGTTCATTAGCATAACTGCTATTCATTTCTGGAATTAACTGCATGTCAGCATCTAAAATACCAGCTACATCTGACAACATGACAAGATCTGCATCCAATGTCTCACAAATTGCCGTTGCAGCTTGATCCGCATTTACATTTAATAACTGTCCTTGTGCATCAATACCAATAGAACTAATGATAGGTAAGAAGCTACCGTTCAGTAATGCTGTTAATAATGCTGGGTCACCCGCTTCACATTCACCAACAGCACCAAGACCAGCTGTCGATTGTGTGACAGTTGAAATGCCACCATCAGCGAGGCTCAGACCAACAACATTAAAACCAAGCTTTATGCCTTGTGCCATTAATACTTTATTTGCAGTACCCGCTAATGCACCCGTGATATAACCAATGTCACTCTCAGGTGTAATACGTAAACCGTTTTTCTTTTCACTCACAATATTCATCTTTGCTAATAAATCATCAACAAAGCAACCACCGCCATGAACAAGAATAAGTGGACGCGATACTGTTGACTTATAGTCACTCAATGCCGTAAATAATTGTGCTAGCGCCGCTTCGTTTTCAAGTAATGCGCCGCCAAGCTTTAATACTAAAGGTGTTGTCATGTTCATATCCCTATACTAATGACGTTGTCATGGCAAAACCAAAACGGATATTAATACACTGCATTGCTTGTGCTGCTGCGCCCTTTAATAAGTTATCAATCGCAGACACAACAATAAGGTCTTGTCCTTGCTGCTGCCATGCTAAATCACAATACGCAGTTTTCTCTACAGCTTGAATACTTGGCCAGCCACTTGGTAACAACCGCACCATAGGTTGATCTTGATATGCATCTTGATACGCCGCTGTCACTTGTTCAGGTGTTACACCCGCAGCCAGTTTGACGTTAATCGTTGCCAAGATACCACGCTTAAAACAGCCTAAATGAGGTGTAAAGATAACTTCATGACCTAAATGCGTGCTGATTTCTGGTTGATGACGGTGATTGAATACCGCATAAGGTGCATGGCTCACTTCGCAAAATGCTGAACCTAATGCTGCTTTACGACCAGCGCCACTCACGCCACTGACAGCGTTGATAATTGGTTTTTGGTTTTCAGCAATAAGGTTATGTTGTGCAAGCGGCTTTAATGCAGACAATGAGGCAGTTGGGTAACAACCCGGTACCGCAATTAAATTAGCTTCAGCAATATCGGCACTCGCCCATTCAGCCAAACCATACACAGCACTCTTCAATTCTTTATTAAAGCTATGCTTAAATCCGTAATATTGTTCATAAAAAGCAGGGTCATTCACTCTAAATGCACCCGACAAATCAAATACCACAGCATCCTGCGCTAAAAACTCAGCGGCAATGTCATGACTTACTTCATGTGCAGTTGCTAACACGACAATATCAACGTCATGACAAATGTTTTTAATATTACTTGCAGCTAACGGTTCAATCGTTTGATCAACGACACCTAATAAATGACCATATAAAGAAGAAAATGACTTTCCTGCATCTAAACTGTTTTCTGAAACATACAGACCAGATAATTCTAGCTCTGGATGTTTCGTTATGTAATGGGCTAGTTCAGCACCGGTATACCCGGTAGCACCGACTAAAATTGTTTTTAACATGTTTGACTTCCGTGTTTGCTAAATTGTAAAACGATGGGCAATTTAGCCCTTTCCGATTGCACTCACCTAATCAAATTAAGTGACATCAATGCATTTTAAATACTGTCTCGTCGAAACCATGAAAAACGATTCATTATCTAACCCATACGTTGTAAAGTAAGGATGATTCAAGAATAAAACAGATTACATTTTTATGCAACTTTAATGCATAAAAAAACAAGAACTCATTACAGGAACGTAATATGCAACTACCTCAATTTACCGAACTTTATAAATCACTGATCCTGACACCATCAATCAGCTCGCTTGAAAAAGAGTTAGATATTAGTAACAAACCCGTAATTGAGCTACTTGCAGGCTGGTTTGCTGAACTTGGTTTTAGCATTAATATCACTAGCGTACCTGAAACCAATGGTAAATTTAATCTAGTCGCAACCTATGGCCAAGGAGACGGGGGATTATTACTGGCAGGGCACACAGATACAGTCCCTTTTGATGAAGGTTTATGGACCAAAGATCCGTTTCAATTAACCGAAAAAGACAATAAATGGTATGGCTTAGGCACGATTGATATGAAAGGTTTTTTTGCCTTTGTATTAGAAGCGTGTAAAAACATTGATTTAACAAAGTTAGATAAACCGTTACGTATTCTCGCAACTGCGGATGAAGAAACGACAATGGCAGGTGCTAGAGCGATTGCAGCAGCGCAGAGTTTTCGCCCTGACTATGCCGTTATTGGCGAGCCGACAGGTATGGTTCCGGTATTTATGCATAAAGGACATATGTCAGAAGCAATACGAATTACAGGACGTAGTGGCCACTCTTCAGATCCGGCTAACGGCATCAATGCCATTGAAATAATGCATCAAGTAACAGGGCAGTTATTAAAGCTACAGCGTAAATTAAAAGAACAATACGCCTGCGATCACTTTGTTATTCCACAACCAACACTTAATTTTGGTCATGTGCATGGTGGCGATAGCCCAAATCGAATCTGCGGAAGCTGTGAATTACACATCGACATGCGTCCGATTCCAGGTGTCAGCCCCGACGAACTGTTCATGCTATTGAATCAAGCACTGTTACCGATTCTAAAACAATGGCCAGGCGCTGTTGATGTTTATCATCTGCATGAACCCATTCCAGCTTATGCCTGTGATACAGACTCAGCATTAATCAAATTGGCAGAAAAGCTCACAGGCGAAAGCGTTATTCCTGTGAATTACTGTACTGAAGCACCTTTTATTCAACAACTTGGCTGTGACACCATTGTGATGGGCCCCGGAAGTATTAATCAAGCCCATCAACCTGATGAGTATTTAGACCTATCCGAAGTTAAACCCACACAGGAGATTATTCAAAAATTAATAGAGCAAGCATGTAAAAACTAACTGAGAATTATCGATATGTAGTAAAATTACACCTGATATCACAATTAATGGCATTATTTGCACGATTTAATTGACGAATGTCACTAAATATAGTTATTTTACATACATAACGATAATAGTTGTTGCCGTATTACATCACTGAATTAAAGGATTATGTATGTCAGATAAATATGCAGCGTTACGAAGTAATGTCGGCTTATTGGGCCAAGTACTAGGGAATACAATCAAGGATCATCTTGGAGAAGAGTTCTTAGATAAGATTGAAACCATTCGCCAACTAGCTAAATCATCTCGTGCGGGTAGCGATAAAGACCGTGCAGAATTACTCACCGTACTACGTAGTCTCTCTGATGATGAGCTATTACCAGTAGCGCGTGCGTTTAGCCAATTCTTAAATCTTGCAAATATCGCAGAGCAGTTCCACACAACATCACGTAATTGTGCAGAGAACACCTGTGTGCCAGATTCTATCGATGAATTATTTGCCAAGCTAAATAACTCAGAGATCAGCAAAGCAGACGTATTATCTGCAATACAAAATCTAAATATCGATTTAGTACTGACTGCGCATCCGACCGAAATTACACGTCGAACACTGATTCACAAACATGGTGCAATTAATAAATGCCTAAGCCAGTTAGAACTAACTGAACTAAGCAGCAACGAGCGCGATGTATTCATGACGCGTATTGAGCAGCTAGTATCCCAAGCTTGGCATACCAATGAGATCAGAACTGTACGCCCTACTCCAGTCGATGAAGCCAAATGGGGCTTTGCGGTTGTCGAAAATTCATTATGGGATGCGGTACCAAATTTCTTACGCAGTCTTGATAAACGCTTACAAGACCGTTTAGATTATCAGTTACCTATCGATGCTGCGCCAGTTAAGTTTACGTCTTGGATGGGTGGAGACCGTGACGGTAACCCATTTGTAACGTCGACAGTAACTGAAGAAGTAATGCTAACAAGTCGCTGGATGGCAATTCACTTATTCTTGAAAGATGTAAAACATCTAACAAGTGAATTATCCATGAACGATTGCGACGACACATTACGTGCTTTAGTCGGTGAAAGTCATGAACCATACCGTGTATTACTAAAACCATTACGCAGCGAACTAACAGAAACATTAGCAAACCTAACTGCACAATTAAAAGGTGAGCAAACTGAAAGTCGTGACATCATCACGACAACAGAACAACTACGCCAACCGTTATTAGCTTGTTATAACTCACTACACGCTTGTGGTATGGGTGTGATTGCTAAAGGTGCATTATTAGATACAATTCGCCGCGTTGAATGTTTCGGTGTTAGCTTAGTAAAACTTGATATTCGCCAAGACAGTGATCGTCACACAGACGTGATAGCAGAAGTAACTCGCTATCTTGGTCTGGGTGATTATGCGCAATGGAGCGAACAAGACAAACAAGCGTTCCTATTACAAGAGCTAAATAATAAACGCCCATTGATTCCACTTTGCTGGCAACCGTCGGCAGATGTAAAAGAAGTACTTGATACTTGCCGCACTGTCGCAAAACAAGATCCGGAAGCATTAGGGATTTACATCATCTCAATGGCACGTAAAGCCTCAGATGTATTAGCTGTGCAACTGCTATTAAAAGAGACAGGCTGCCCATTCCGTTTACCTGTAGCGCCTTTATTCGAGACCTTAGATGATCTGAATAATGCAGGAACAGTAACAGCAAGTTTACTTGCGATTGATTGGTATAAAAACTACATCAATGGCCATCAATACATCATGATCGGTTATTCTGATTCGGCTAAAGATGCCGGTGTAATTGCGGCATCATGGGCACAATATCGTTCTCAAGAAGCCTTAGTTAATATCTGCGAAGAAGAAGAAATCAAACTAACGTTATTCCATGGTCGTGGCGGTAGCATCGGTCGTGGTGGTGCACCTGCACATGCCGCGTTATTATCGCAGCCTCCAGGTTCACTGAAAGGTGGATTACGTGTAACAGAACAAGGTGAAATGATCCGCTTTAAGTTTGGTCTTGCAGATGTAGCAGAACAAAGCTTAAACCTCTACACCAGCGCTATTCTAGAAGCGAACTTATTACCGCCGCCAGCACCAGAACAAGCTTGGCGTGACGCAATGGATCAAATGTCTGCGGATTCATGTGAAGAATACCGTTCATATATCCAAGGCCATGAGAAGTTCGTTCCTTACTTCCGTTCTGCTACACCAGAACTAGAATTAGGTAAACTACCATTAGGCAGTCGTCCAGCAAAACGTAAACCAAACGGTGGCGTAGAAAGCTTACGTGCTATCCCTTGGATCTTTGCGTGGACTCAAAACCGCTTAATGCTACCAGCTTGGTTAGGTTGTACTGCTGCGTTTAAAAACATGCTTGAGTCAGGTCAGCGTGAAACACTGCAAGAAATGCAACAACAATGGCCGTTCTTTAATACCCGTTTAGAAATGTTCGAAATGGTATTTTTGAAAGCAGATGCATGGTTAGCTGAATATTATGACCAATGCCTCGTTACTGAAGACTTATGGCATTTAGGTAAAGAACTACGCGCAAGTTTAGCCCTCGCAACAGAGCTAATTGTCAGTTTAACACCTGAAACTCAGCTATTGGATGCTCAACCTTGGAGCAAAAAATCAATCGAACTACGTAACCCGTATACCGATCCTCTTAACATTCTACAAGCAGAGCTGTTAAGCCGTGCGCGTAGCAGTGAAGAAGTGAATCCGGATATCGAGCAAGCCTTAATGGTGAGTATCGCAGGTGTTGCTGCTGGTATGCGTAACACAGGTTAACTTTTAGCTTCGTTAGTTATCAGCTAATGAGTAGATAATAAAATGCCGACATCATGTCGGCATTTTTGATTCTGAAATACTTGTCGTAACGAATTATACGTCGATATTATTTTGGTCTAACACCTAATGTATGGCAGATTGCATACGTTAAATCAGCACGGTTTAACGTATAGAAATGAAAGTCCTTCACTCCTTCTCGCGATAACACTTTCACTTGATCAATCGCAATACTTGCGCCAACTAAATTACGAGTAGCCTGATCATTATCTAAACCTTCGAACTGACTGTGCATCCAATTAGGCACTTTTACATTGGTCAATTTTGAAAACTTACATAAGGTTTTATAATTAGATACCGGTAAGATCCCCGGTACGATTTCTTTATCTATACCAACTGCGGCACAGCGGTCACGAAAGCGTAAAAAGCTCTCGGTATCAAAAAAGAATTGGGAAATGGCGCGATCAGCACCCGCATCAATTTTATCTTTAAGCGCTAATAAATCTGCTTGGGCATTTTTTGCTTCAGGATGAACTTCAGGATAAGCCGCAACCGAAATATCAAAATCATTCACTTCTTTCAATAAAGCCACTAAGTCAGCAGCATACATATCAGGTTGATTCAAACCCGGTGGTAAGTCACCACGCAACGCGACAATATTGCGAATACCGTTATCCCAATAATCTGATGCAATCTGCTTCAGCTCTTGGCGGTTTGCATCGATGCAAGTAAGGTGTGGCGCAGCAATAAGGCCAGTCTCATGTTTAATCTGCTTAATAATATCATGTGTACGATCACGCGTACCAGAATTAGCACCGTAAGTCACAGAGACAAATTTAGGGTCTAACGATTTTAAACGATTAATAGACTCCCACAGAGTAGACGTCATTGCTGGTGAGTTTGGCGGGAAAAATTCAAATGAAACGTTAATATCACGTCCCAATTCAGAAACACTTTGATTCAATACTTCAATATTTTGTGCGTTGTGAAAACTCATACGTTATTCCCTTAAGATGTTTAGACGTCCATAGCTCTGTACGTCTTAATAATCACAACTTTACCTAATAAAGTCAACGCACATAATTCATCTTAAACATGAATTATGTGCATACTGACTAAATCGATAAATTAACGAGAAAATAATTTACACAATTGGAATAGATCAGACTGGATTGCCCCAGCTGTCACGTCTTTACCAGCACCTGGACCTTGAATGACTAATGGGTTATGGCGATACCAATGACTGTTTATAGAAAAGATATTATCGCAAGGTAATAGGTTTGCAAATGGGTGAGTAGGCTCTAAGAACTCCAAGCCAACTTGAGCACCGGCTTTATGACTGAATCTCGCCACATAACGCAATACCAACCCTTGTTTTTTAGCCTTGTTAAACATGCGTAATATTTTGGCGTCTAAATCTTCACAATGCTCTAAAAACTCATCCACCTTAAAACTCATTAACTCTTCAGATACCAATGACTCTAGCTTTATATCACTCAACTCCATCTCATAACCGGCTTCACGGCTCAAGATAAGCAATTTACGTTGTACATCTTTTCCTGATAAGTCTTCACGCGGATCTGGCTCAGTTAAACCTTGTTGCCACGCCTGCTCCACTAACTGCGAAAACCCAACCTCACCATCATATTGCTGGAATAACCAAGACAGGGTACCGGAGAAAATACCGCTTACGGCAGTAACCTGATCGCCACTATACTGTAGCATATCCATTGATGATTGAATCGGCAGGCCAGCACCAACCGTTGCGTTATATAACCAATGACATTCATTATCAGAAAAACTTTGCTGAACACGGTTATAAAACTCGCTCTTTGCTGCACCAGCAAATTTATTAGCAGAAATAAGGTGGAATCCATGTTGTGCGAATTCAGGGTAATAATAGCTAACGGCTTCACTCGCTGTAATATCAATAATCACAAGCTCATCAAACGGATGTAATGCTAAATTAGATAGCAGCTGTTCCCACACAAACGGTTCAGGTTGGAAGGTGTCTAGTACCCTTGTCGCATCCAGACCGTTAAAATCTAATACCCCGCCTCGCGAACCATAAACACCGCATAAACACAGTTCTACATTTTGTTGTTCAGGCACTTTATGCATTTGTTCTGCGAACAAGGATAACCAACCGGCGCCGATATTCCCTTTTCCAAATAGCACAACACCAATACGTCGAGGCTGTTTGAATAACGCGGTATGTAACTCTTTCAATAAAGGCTCTAGCACCACTTGCTGTAACACAGCACAAATGCTTAAGTGGTTCTCACCTGTTTGTACAAATGTTAGATTGTGCTCTGAGATTAATTGATAGAATTGATGTGATTGTAAGGCATTATCCGTGACACCCGATCCGACCAACGCCACCATGCAAAAACCACTCACATGCTCAATTGTCACGGCACTGGTTGTTTGTTGCTTATATTCTTGTAATGCAGCCAGTGCAAACTCAACAATTTCAGCGGTATAACCTAATCGAACCCGATTATCTGTCGGGCGACGTTTAATACAGATAGGTGATAGCTGTTGCTGTGCTAACAGTATAATTAACTGATTATATTCTTGTTGGTAATCAGACTCAGCACTAAACTCCACATCCACTAAGTGGAGATCATCAATCGAAGTGACAATTTTCGCGCCTTTACCTTTTGGTAAACGACGGTGAATCTGAGTTGACCCTTCATCAGGAGTGTAGCTGCAACGTAACTGTACATGCTGCCGACTCTCAACAACAGGTTGTAATGTACGAGCATGCAATACCGGAGAGCCTAAACGCGCTAGCTCAGCTGCTTCATCAAGTGACAGTTTGGTTTGTAGTTCAGCATCTTTTACGCGACGAGGATCAGCACTAAATACGCCTGCAACATCACTCCAAATCGTCGTTTGATGTGCATCGACTAATGCTGCCAATAATGTTGCAGAGTAATCAGAACCATTCCGACCTAACGTCACTGTACGCTGTTGTCTATCACCAGCAATAAAACCAGTCACAACAACTCGCCCGGTTAAACTCTCTAAACAATGAGTGAGCTTCTGTCGAGATAAGGTTTCATCAACAATTGGCTGTGCCGCTAATTCAGTAGTCAAAAATAAGCGGGAGTCTAAGTCATCGGCTGGCAATTCAGCTTGATTTAATAATGCCGCTAATAAACGTGCAGACCACACTTCACCATGGGCAAGAATTTGATTTTTAGCATATCGATCAAGACTTGTTTCTAATAGATGACCAATGGTATGAATATCATCTTGTAGTGCAGCGATGAGCTGTTCGCACAATTCATCACTTAACAATTCTTTAATCAGTTTTTTTTGGTACTCGCACGTCGCAATAAGGCGATCAGATGCAGCTTGATCACCATCTTCAGCCAATTGTAATAACTCCAACAATTGATTCGTGGTCTTGCCAGCGGCAGAAACAACAATAAGATCGCGAGCGTTGGTGTGCTGACTAATAATCGTCAACACGCGACGATAACAGGTAGCATCAGCTAAACTACTGCCACCAAATTTATGAATACTACGCTTCACTGCGTCCATGCGTTCTCCCAGACTTAATATAGAATTAGTGTATTACCAGTACCTCAAAACATACACCATTCGGCTACAAAAGGTCAATAGACGTCTAGAGCTCTTTACATACTGATTGCCAATAATCAAATTCAAAGGTAGACTTATTACTTATTCATTAAATAATAATTTACGCAAAGGTCAAAAATGACGAAGTGGAATGGCGAGTATATTAGCCCCTATGCCGAGCATGGGAAAAAGAGTGAGCAGGTCAAAAAGATTACTGTTTCAATTCCTTTGAAAGTATTAAAAGTACTAACAGATGAAAGAACTCGCCGTCAGATTAATAATCAACGTCATGCGACTAACAGTGAATTGTTATGTGAAGCATTTTTACATGCTTATACAGGTCAACCATTACCTGAAGATGAAGATTTAACGAAAGACAAGCCAGATAGTATCCCTGCAGAAGCGAAAGCACAGATGCTTGCACTCGGTATCAATATTGATGATTATTTAGAATCAGATGATTAATCGATAGAATACACAGTTACAAATTAAACAGGCTCCTAATCAGGAGCCTGTTTTGATCTAACGGGTACGCATTTCACCTACCCAATAGATATTTTATTTCGTTAAAGAGTCATTAAAAACTAAAAGGTGCCGCACGGCCTTTTTTCTTTTTCTCAACAGATTTCGGTTCAACTGCTTTTACTTGTTTAGCTTTAGCTTCAGATTTTTTCTTTTTCTTCTTTTCAGGCTGTTCCCAAGTATCAACAGGAATGCTTTCAACAACAGGCTTGGCAGCCGGCGCTACCGATACAGGTACAGGTACAGGTACAATAGTCTCGTGTTCTACAGCGTCAGCAACATCTTGCTCAACATCATTATGCTCTGTGAAGTCGCTTTCTGTAAGACCATTTTCTGACATGTATGTTGCAACAGAATCAGACGCTAGAGCAGCAGGATCAACAAACTCTTCTTCAGTGAAGTATTCAGCATCATCTTCATAACCTTGCTGTTCGTCTTCTTCGGCATGATCATATTCAGCAAGCTCTTCCGCTGACATTACTTGAAAAGCTTCACCATTAAAGCCGATGATATCGCCAAACATAATCTTTTTACGTTTGCGTGTTTCAACTTCACCATTCACATACACATAACCGTCTGCAATATAGTTTTTCGCTTCACTGCCTGATGTCGCTAGATTTTCAATTTTTAAAATTTTATATAATTCAATTGGTTCTTCAGCAACAACAACAGGGATAACTTCAATTTCATATTCTTCAGACATGGGAACCTTAAATGTGAGCAAATAGCGGGTCTTTATACAAGTATAAGGCTAGAAATGCAAACGCCAAGGATAAACCTTGGCGTTTGTGAAAACGATACTATTTGCTTATAGCATGTAATTTTCAGGTAGTTCGATACGTGATACGCCCGTCTCTACCGCAGCCAATGCAACAGCACGTGCAACACGTGGCAATAAACGAGGGTCCATTGGTTTTGGAATAATATACTCTTTACCAAATTCCAATGATGTTGCGCCTGATGCAATTAATACTGATTCAGGTACTTCTTCTTTCGCAATTTTACGGATTGCATGTACCGCAGCTACTTTCATCGCTTCATTAATCACACTCGCACGCGAGTCTAATGCGCCACGGAAAATAAACGGGAAACATAATACGTTATTAACTTGGTTTGGGTAATCCGAACGGCCTGTTGCCATGATCAAATCTTGGCGAGCAGCATGTGCTAATTCAGGTTTGATTTCTGGATCTGGGTTTGAACATGCAAAAATAATAGGGTTATCAGCCATTAACTTAACATCATCAGCAGATAGTACATTTGGGCCAGACACACCAACAAATACGTCTGCACCATTAATTGCATCTTGTAATGTACGTTTATCAGTATTATTCGCAAAACGCTGCTTATATTCGTTAATGTCATCGCGGCGAGTATGAATCACACCTTTACGATCTAACATGTAGATTTTTTCACGTTGTGCACCACATGAAATCAATAATTCCATACAGGCAATTGCCGCAGCACCCGCGCCCATACAAACAATAACTGCTTCAGTGATATCTTTACCTTGAACATCTAACGCATTGATCATACCCGCGGCAGTAACAATCGCAGTACCATGTTGATCATCATGGAATACAGGGATCTTACAACGAGAAATCAGTGCTTTTTCAATTTCAAAACATTCTGGCGCTTTAATATCTTCTAGATTAATACCACCGAATGTATCGGCAATATTAGCAACCGTATCAATAAATTCTTCTGATGTGCGGTGCTTAACTTCAATATCAATCGAATCAATATCAGCAAAACGTTTAAACAATAACGCTTTACCTTCCATCACAGGTTTAGACGCTAATGGGCCTAAATTACCTAAGCCTAAAATAGCGGTACCATTTGAGATAACCGCAACAAGGTTACCTTTTGCAGTATATTTGTAAGCATCATCAGGATTAGCTGCAATTTCTCGCACTGGCTCTGCAACACCTGGGCTATATGCTAAAGAAAGATCATCAGCTGTTTCTGCCGACGTAGTGAGTTGAATAGCAATTTTGCCTGGTTTAGGGTTCGCATGGTAATCCAATGCTTGCTGTCTGAGGTCTGACATACGCAATATCCTGAATAAAATGAATGCACATAACTCATCGCCTTAATTCAAGAATAACAAGACGTGAGAAACAACGTAGGGGGAAAAAAATAATAATCGAATTCAACATTAAAACATTTAACATTAATTTAACACAGCTCTCTTTTATTTTATACTGAGCTAAACTAGGTAATAATATTGTTGCCATGATTCTACATTAATTTAAGTTGTTTATTCTACCTTTGCACTGGTACGAAGTGTTTATTTTTATATGATTTGATAATTTTAGAAGAACATTTTTAATCAAATGCACTCAAAGAGGTTAAATCTACGTTTTATAAATGTTTCAAACCATTTTTCAGGTATAAAAAAAGGCACCCTAAGGTACCTTTTTGATTCACTGTAATAAATTGTATAAATACAATTATTATTTTGCAGCAAGAGCGCCAAAACGCTTGTTGAATTTGTCAACACGACCGCCAGTATCAACAGTACGTTGCTTACCAGTGTAGAATGGGTGACAGTTTGAACATACGTCTAGAGTGATGTTTTTGCCACGAGTAGAACCCATAGTGAAAACGTTACCGCATGAACATTTAGCTTCGATAGCTGTGTACTCTGGGTGGATACCTTGTTTCATAGAAACCTCAATTTTGGTTATGTCGCCATCTGAAACACTGCCAGACACCACATAAAGTTATAGAATTTTTAGGATGCGAATAATATAGGATCTTACCCCTCAATATCAATAGCTGATGCATAAATAAACTGCAATTAGAACATTAAACAGAAAATATCAAGACATTACCTAGTTAACAGCCGTAAACTGTTTGCTGAGATACAGATTTAAGCCGTAAAAGAGAGTTAAGTTCATGCCCGTTGTTGCCGTTGCCGTTCCCGTCCATTTAAACAGAACGTTTGATTATATTTATTCTGAAGATATGCACATTCAGGCTGGTATGCGGGTCTGTGTTCCTTTCATGAATAAGCAATTAATCGGCATTGCATTAGCAACCAAAAATGACAGTGAGTTTCCACTGGCGAAATTAAAACCTGTCATTAACATTCTCGATGACAAAGCAATTTTATCAGCAGAGATGCTGGCATTTTTTAGTTGGTGTGCAGATTATTACCATTACCCGATTGGTGAAGTGATCGCACAAGCTTTACCGGTATTATTACGAAAGTTAGAATCGGCAAAGTTAAACAGCTACACATTCTGGGAACTGACCGATAACGCACATGAACTGACGGCACAAGAACTCAACCGTTTAACCCCTGCCCAGCTACAAACGATCAAGCTATTGGCTGAAACAGGTTTAACGCAATCACATTTAAAATTAGCCAATATAAAATCGAGTACCATTAAAGCGCTGCAAGAAAAAGGGTTCATTAACCAACAGTATATTGAGATTCAAGACAACGATGACCAACATTGGCGCCAAAATCTCGTGGTCAGTGATAATCGTCCCTCTCTAAATACCGAACAGGCAATCAATATTGCAGCCATTGATATTCATCGCTTTGCGACCTATTTGCTTGATGGAGTTACAGGAAGTGGTAAAACCGAAGTATATCTTAACGT